>CAZVWW010000005.1:0-43518 GCA_964631265.1 uncultured Thermotogaceae bacterium | reverse complement strand
GGGGGCTGATGGCCGGGTCTGTGAAGGGGTAATTTTTTGATAAAGTTCTTCAAAAAACGCCAGGTCGAAGTTGCCCGGGGTTTTTTTTCTTCTCTGGGATTGTCTGACTTGTTTTGCCCACGCCTGTCTTTCTTTTCTGGTTATGGCCGGTCTGTTTTCATAGACACCGAGGTCTTCGAGGAATCTGTCCAACTCGTCCAGGGATTTGAAGGGTTTGATGGCGTTGGAGACGATGGGCTCGTTGGTTTGTGCCACTCTCCGAAGAACGGGGACGAGGAAATAGGCGTTCGCGATGCCGTGTTTGACGTCTTTAAAAGAGGAGAGCGGGTATCCGGCTGAGTGGACGATGGTGGTCCCGTACTGGGAGATCACTATGCCCGCATACATCGATGCCAGCTGCAGCTGTTCTCTTGTTTTGTAGTCTTTGGGCCGTCTCAATGTTGCTTTCAAGTTCTCTTTTATCATGGCGTTGGCCTTCCCGGAGAGCATAGAGACCAGCGGGTCGTTTCCCCCGTTTTTCAGCTCGCCCTCTATGGAATGGCTGAGCGCATCCACCCCGGTTGATATCGTTATTGTTTCGGGCATGGTCATCGTGTATTCGGGATCCATGAAGGAATAGACCGGGAAGATCGATTCCGATCCGAATCCACCCTTGTTGCCGAACCGGTCTGTTAGGATGGCATACTGTGTGACCTCTGTCCCTGTTCCCGATGTTGTCGGAATACAGACAACGGGAAGGGCCTCCGGGTTTTTAACGCTGTAAAGGTCCTCGGCGCTCCAGCCGTTGTTCTTTGCCAGTGCGGCGATTGCCTTGCCCGCATCAACGGGGCTTCCGCCGCCGATGGCAAAGACGAAGTCGCAATGCTCCCTCTTCATTTTCTCCGCTGCCTCTTCAACTGTGGCAAAAGAGGGGTTCTCCTCAACAGCATCAAAGATGGTATAACCCATCCCGATGGTATTCAGGACCTCTGTCAGATCGTCAAGCGCCCCGCTCACTTTAGCCGAGTGGCGCCCCGTAACAACAAAACATTTTTTCCCGATTGCGGGCAGGAGCTCTTTTCCCTTTTTTTTGAGTATTCCTCTGCCCTGCTGGATATTGACCGGCATATGAAATGCAAACATTTTATCACCTCTTCATTATATTCAAAACAAAAAAGAGGCAGTTTATTCGACCGCCTCTTTTTTATAAGGGTTGTTGCTTTCTTTAGAATTTAAGTGTGATGCCAAGCTCTATGGGGATTGACTGGAACATCAATTTTCCCGCTGCTCCCTCACCCGAGGGCTTGATCGTATAATTTCTCAACTCATAACCGGCTCCAAGTGATACGGTGAATCCGCCAATATCATAGCCGAGTCCAAATTTGGCCTTAACGAGGTACCCCATATGGCTCATATCGAGGAACGATAAGCCACCTGTCAGATTGGCCTTCAACATGACGGGTTCGAGCGGATAGGCATAGTTCACGCCAACGAGGCCGTCCAGTGCAAATTTCATGGCCGTTGATGATGCGGCATCGCTTCCATACTTGATCTTGTTAGTCATTGGGAGTGCTCCGCCAACACCGCCCCCGATTGAAAAACCATCGGCGATCTCATAATCCACGAGCAGTCCCAGGTTGATGAAACTGGTCGCGTTTGAAGCGTCGCCGGTTATCCGGGCTGAATTCGCATCATAAAACTTCACATCCGTCGATTCTGCCGTAGCTGTCTTCAATCCAAGATCATACCCCACATAAACATCCGTGCCCAACTGGGCAAAAGATAGTGACCCCAGTAATGCCACCATAGCGATCAATACAATAAACTTCTTCATACTGTTTCCCCCCACTTTCCTGTTTTTATACTGTTGTTATTATTATACACCATCAACCCTGTAAACTCCAAAAGATTGCTCATTCTGTCGGGGGTGCCTCGCCTTCGGGTCTTGTTGACAACCAGTTCTGTGAAATCCGGTCGTATTCCTCCTCTTCTAAAACGTTGAGAACCGCCGTCTTACCATTTTCTCCGGTCTCCGTTCTGAAGATGATAATCTCTATTGACCCCTCATCATCTTGAAACGGATTTTCAATCCCTTCTGTTTCATCTTCTTCCAACTTGAGGAGGATCCAATATTCAACCCCTTGCTCTTCATACGTGTCAAAGAAGAGGAAAAGTCTTTCCCGGTCGCCATCTTTAACACTGAGAACAGGGAGGTTCAGCTCGTTATCCGCCTCGCGAAACCCGATAATCTCCATTAATACGCCTTAAACAAAGTGACAGGCCGCATAATGGTCGTCATCTTTTTTCTCGAAAACGGGTTCTTTTTCCGAGCAGATGTCTTTTGCAATCGGACATCTGGTATGGAAACGGCACCCGGAAGGCGGATTGATGGGACTCGGTACATCTCCCTCGAGGATGACCCGTTTTTTCTCATGCGTGGGATCCGGGATCGGAATAGCCGATATCAGGGCCTTTGTGTACGGATGCAGGGGCTTTTCAAAGAGCTTTTCCTTTGATGTCATCTCAACGATCTTTCCAAGATACATAACGGCGATCCTGTCGCTTATGTGCTTGACAACGGCGAGATCATGCGCTATGAAGATGTAGGTCAGACCGAGCTCATCCTGTATCCTTTCCAGGAGGTTGATAACCTGGGCCTGGATCGAGACATCCAGGGCGGAAACGGCCTCATCACATACGATGACTCTGGGCTCAACGGCAAGTGCCCTGGCAATACCGATCCTCTGTCGCTGCCCGCCTGAGAACTCATGCGGATATCGGTACATCTGATCAGTGGAGAGACCGACAAGCTCCATCAATTCGGCCACTTTGTCCCAGATTTCCGTGCCGGCCGCCAGCTTATGGGTCTTAATCCCCTCGGCAATGATGTTCTTAACGCGCATCCTCGGATTTAAAGAGCTGTAGGGGTCCTGGAAGATCATCTGCACTTCTTTCCGGAGCTCTCTCAGGTCGTGCCCCTTCAACTGGAAAATATCTCCTCTGTCTTTCATCTCGGCAGACCCCGATGTCGGATCATGCAACCTCAGGAGCGTCATCCCCGCCGTTGTTTTGCCACAGCCGGATTCACCGACCAGTCCAAGTGTTTCTCCGTTGTACACATTAAAACTGACATCATCGACAGCTTTGACATGGGCCACAACTCTTTTGAAAACGCCGGCCCGGACCGGAAAGTATTTAAACATGTTCTTGACCGTTAAAATGACCTCTTTATTATTGTTGACGTTCGTCAAGCTTTTTCACCTGCCTTGGCAGCCTTCTTAGCCTCTTCGAGCTTGTCTATGAAGAAGCATCTTGAATAATGGCCGCCTTCAACTTCCACTATATCGGGTTCCTCTTGCATACATCGTTCCTCTTTGAATCTGCATCTTGTGTTGAACTTGCACCCCTTCGGGAAATGAAGCGGATCGGGTACAACACCGGGGATGTTGTAAAGGCTCTTCTGTTCAATGTCAAGCCTCGGTATCGCATTCAATAGTCCCCAGGTGTACGGGTGTTTCGGATTTTTGAAAAGGGTGACTGCATCCGCATATTCAACGACTTTCCCGGCATACATGACCACAACTCTGTCGGACATTTCTGCTATAACGCCCAGATCATGGGTGATCATCACGATGGACATCCCGTAGTCCTTCTGAAGTGAGATCATCAGTTCAAGGATCTGTGCCTGTATGGTAACATCCAGTGCCGTTGTCGGCTCATCGGCGATTAAGAGAGTGGGATTGCACGAGAGTGCCATGGCAATCATCGCCCTCTGTCTCATACCGCCCGAGAGCTCATGCGGATATTCGTCAACTCTCTTTTTCGGCTCGGGGATTCCGACCTTTTGGAGCATCTCGATGGCCAGTTCGTAGGCCTCATTTCGTTTCTTTTTCTGATGGAGCATGATGGCTTCCATTATCTGTTCTCCAACGGAATAAACCGGATTTAAAGCGGTCATCGGCTCCTGAAATATCATCGCTATCTCGTTACCCCTGATCTTTCTCATCTGTTTTTCAGATATATCGAGAATGGAAGTATCTTCAAACGTGATCTTTCCCGATACCTCGCTGTTGCTCTCCAAAAGCCGCATGATCGACAGGGAGTTAACACTTTTGCCACAGCCGCTTTCCCCGACGATTCCCAATGTCTCTCCCGGATACACCTCGTAACTGATGCCGTCAACAGCCTTTACCAGTCCATCTTCTGTATGGAAATGTGTCTTCAGATCTTCTACTCGCAGTATTGGTTTTTTTTCGCTCATATCATCACCTCAACCATCATTTCATTTTCGGGTCGAAGGTATCCCGTAGTCCGTCTCCAACCAGATTCCATGCCAAAACAAAGAGTATCATCGCCGTACCGGGATAGAGTATCGCAAACCACGATTTATCCAGCTCCGTCATCCAGTTCCTTGAATAACTCAGAATCGTTCCCCAGTCAGCATATCCGGGCTCTGCTCCGACGCCAAGAAAGCTCAATGCCGCAGCTGTTATAACGAGCGACCCGATCCGCATGGTGATCTGAATGACGACCGGGAATATGGTGTTGGGGAGGATATGTTTGAAGATGATCTTTCCGTCGTTGATCCCGAGAGCTCTCGCAGCCATGACATACTGTTCGGTTTTGGCCTGGAGTATGTTTCCCCTGATCAGCCTGGCAACTCTCATCCAACCGAAGATGATCAGCGCGATCATCACGTTGCCGAGCCCCTTCCCGAGAATGGTTGTCATGATCATCGCCGCAACAAGGAAGGGAATCGACATGAAGATATCGGTTACCCTCATCATGATCTCATCAATCCAGCCACCGGCATAAGCCGAAATGGCACCTATGATAACCCCTATGAGCGCCGATATGAGTGATACGGTCAGGCCGATCTTGAAGGCGGCCCGTGTCCCCCAGACAACCCCGTAGAAGATATCCCTGCCACCGATAATCCCGAAGGGATGATCGGCCGATGGCGCCTGTGGAGCAGAACTCCAGGTTGCCATGGGGATCTTGAAGGGGTCGGCCCCCTCTTTCGGCGGGCAGATCGTCGGGGCCAGGATGGCAACGACAATGAAAAAGATCAACAGGACAAATCCGAAAAAGGATGTCGGACTCTTGAAGAATCTCTTTAACAGTCTCTTGGTTTCAGTCTTATTTTGTGACATATTCAAACACTCCCATCAGGAAAGCCTTATTCTGGGGTCAATTATCGCATATGAGACGTCCACAACAAGGTTAACCATCACCAGTATAAACGAATAAAAGATAGCTGAGCCCAGGATCGAGAAATAGTCAAGCTGTGTCGCAGCGGTCGCCGTAAAGCGTCCCAATCCGGGTCGATTGAAGACCGTCTCAACAATGACAACCCCGGCCAGCAGGGTCACGATCATTCCGCCTGTAACAGTAACCACCGGTATGAGAGCATTTCGCTTGGCATGCTTGTTGATAACCACTTTTTCGGCGAGTCCTTTTGCCCTTGCTGTTCTGATATAATCCTTTTTCAGCACTTCAAGCATCGATGATCGTGTGATCCTCAAAACATAAGCCCACCAAAGGTAAGCAAGTGTCAGTATGGGACCCACGAGATGTCTGATGGCATCAACGAAGATATCAAAGCGCAGATTAATCAGGGCATCTATTGTGGCAAAATGGGTATAGGTTGTGAACTCCGGCGATCGCATGATCTTCTCTGAAGCATACGATAGATAGCCCGGCGGGAACCATCCCAGGATGGTGTAGAACAGGAGCAGTACCAGCAGGCCGAAAACAAAGTCCGGCATCGACCAGCCGACCAGCGAGAAGACTCTGACACCGTGATCAAGGGGTTTGTTGTGGTTCACCCCCGATAGCACCCCGAGCCAGATTCCCCCGAATATGACCGGTATAATGGCGTACAACGCCAGTTCGATGGTGTAGGGGAGTCGCTCCAGTATCGCCTGTGTCACCGGGGTCTTGGCAATGTTCGAGTATCCCAGATCCCCTTGCAAAAGATTGCCCAGCCATCTGAAATACTGAACATAAACCGGTTTATCGAGTCCGTACTTTTCAATCAGTCTCTCTGCCGCATCTTCTGTTTTGAGGGCTTCCGGACTTTTTACGTATGTTGCCAACAATCTTTCAGGTCCGAGCATCCAGATCATTGAGAAGATGATTAATGTTATCCCGAAAAGGATTATCGGGAGGATTAACAACCTTCTTATAATATAGGCTGTCAAAAGTGCCCACCTCTCTTCATATTTCGCAGTTTTTTTAACTAAAGTGTTAGATGAATTATCTTAAACCATTTCTCCGCAGCAAAATGTATAGAAAAAAGGGCGGGGCGTAACGCAACCCCGCCCGCAAGTGTTTATTATCTAAGTGTTATTGATTATTCCTCTTTGCTCAGGTGATAGTAATAGGCTGTGGATCTTGTCATATGCGGATACCAGCCTTTTACCCATTCTCTCTCAACATGGAGTCCGAGAGGCTGATAAACCGGAAGGCCTACGTAATTCTCAATGACTTTTTCCTGAACTTCGATGTAAAGCTCTCTTCTTTCCTCTGTGTTTGTGCTTGCAATCGCTTTTTCGATGAGTCCATCAACGTTTTCTCTTGCCCATTCCTGGTAGAGAACGCCACCGCGGTTGCCGTAAACACCTTTTGAGTGGTAATAGGTGTAGATGAAGTTATGTGGGTCTGGATAGTCTGGAAGCCAGCCGATGATGTAGATAGGTGTCAGGTTGGCTCTTGAGGCCTTGAGATAACTCGGCCAGTTAACACCGACAACGTCGATATTGAACTTGGGATTGAGGGACTCTGTGTAAACCTTGATCATCTCAGCCGCTGTCTGTCTTGCTTCGTTTCCAGTGTTGTAGAGAAGCTGGAAGTAGAATCCTGTTTCCCATACTGCTCCGTCCCATGCCTGTTTCCAAGCCTGTTCGGCCTTTGCCAGGTCGAAGTTGTGGAGCGGGAGATCGGGATCAAATCCGAGGAATCCGGAAGGAAGGTCAGCGGGAACTCTTGTTCCGAGTCCATTTAAGACCTGATCGATGAAGGCATCGAAGTTCAACGAATGTGAGATGGCCTTTCTACAGTTGATGTCACTGAAGAAGTCCTGCGGGATGCCTTCGCCGTCCAGTTTGCCGCTTCCGATGTATTCACTGTTGGGTGCAAGTGAATAAGCAAAGTGAAGGGAAACGATGACAGGATCAGGATAGCCTTCGATGACCCGAACGCCGTCAAGGCCATTGACCTGGTCGATGTACTGAGCCGGTGTGTAGCATATGTCGGCATCTCCGGCCTCAAGCATTGATTTTCTTGTTGAGAATTCATCAACACCCCAGACAATAACGTTTTCGATGCTGGCGGGCTCGTTCCAGTAGTCGTCAAATCTCTCGAGAACGACCTGCTGGTTGGCGGAATCCCATTCGACGAGCTCGTAGGGTCCTGAACCAAGATCATTGGTGTGGATGTATGATTCCTCAGGTTCTAAATCATGCCATTTCCACCATCCGTCGGCATTTCCGTCCCATTCGCCGTTTTCCATTGCAACCTTGCTGTCAAATATGGCTCCCCAGGAACCGAAATGACAGATGATCTGCATGAACGGGGCGAATGCTTTATGTGTTGTCATAACAACATTCTGTCCATCTACTTCTACTAAGGGATCGATCTTCTCGTTGAAGAATTCGACCAGTTTCTCTCTGGCTTCATCTGAAGTCGGATTCCTGTCAGCATCAACAGCATCTGCCCAGGCCATTCCGGACCAGTCTTCAAACCAGCCTTCGAGGCTTCCGTACTTGGCGCCTGTGAAACCTTCGAAGAGCATCCAGATTGGTCCACCGGACGGATCCATTAAAAGGTCTCTTTCAAATGAATATTCAACGTCTTCCGGTGTGACTGTGTTGCCTGTATGGAACTTCATTCCCTCTCTGATCGGGAATGTGTAAACCGTCCCGTCCTCGCTCCAAAGGCCGTTTTCCTTTGAAGGAACCTTTTCCGAGATCATCGGCAGGAATTCGTTAACGCTCTGACCGTCATACTGGATCAGATTGTCATAAACCTGCAGGATGATGCCGCCACTGGACGTGTCATAACTGTGAGCAGGGTCAAGTGTTTCTGGCTGACCGATGCTGACATCCACCAATGTGTCTGGATTCTTTACTGCTCCTAAAACCGCAACCGAAAAAACTAAAACAACTACCATTAAAAGACTAAGTCTCTTTGTCATAGAGTTGCCTCCTTTCAAAATTTAGCCACCTAAGGCTATTTACAAATTGCACAGAGTAATTATATCACATTTTTTTTTAACTTCAAGACTTTGGTGTTTGCCGGGAAGTGAGAAACTATGTTCCAATTGCCATATAGACTGTACTGAAGCTAAATCAAGGCTTTTCGGACTTCATTGAAATGAAATGAATCTTTTTCGGAAACCTAAATAATATCGTACCGGGAATGCAATTTTTTTCGTTGCCATACCGGCCGGTTCTAATGGTATAATGGGATAATTATAAATGCAGGTGATCATTCTGGAAATTGTCTGGTTTTTACTCAGCGGTGTGGGAATGGGGATAGCCAATGTCATCCCCGGTGTCAGCGGCGGGACTTTGTTACTCCTGCTCGGCACTTATGAGCGGTTTGTTGATGTCTTCGGTTCTTTGACAATGCGCGGTTTCAAGCAGTACCCCTGGAGACGGCAGTTCCGTTTTATATTCTGGCTTGGTCTGGGGGCAGCCGTCAGTATTCTCGCAATGGCGAAGGTTATGTCGTGGCTGCTGGACACTTACCCTCTTCCGGTGTATTTGTTTTTGATCGGGCTTATTATCGGGTCCATCAAGATCGTCACTGAGAAAGCCGGTTTTCACGAGAAACGCCACTTTCTTTACGCCGGGGTCGGTATGGGAGCTGTATTATTGATCATTATATTGAACAGCTTCATAGCCGGAAGCGTGGTCGGGGCGGGGAGTGGCCTGCCGGCCATGGTGGCAGCGGGGTTTATTGCCGCCTCGACAATGGTGCTGCCCGGGATAAGCGGGTCAATGGTGCTGCTGATCGCCGGGCTTTACAAACCGGTTGTCGATTCAGTTTCAAATCTTGATATGATGAATATCATGATGATCCTTGTCGGGGCGCTTTTTGGCATAACGATGGCCAGCCGGATGATCGGGTTCTTTTTGAAGAAAAATCCCAAAGCCACTTATGCGTTTCTTGCGGGGCTCGTTATTGCCTCGTTGTTCACGCTTGTCCCTTACGAAAGCTTCAACGATTTTTCCCGGATCGCACTCTCAGCCGTCTTTTTAGTGGCCGGGTTGATCCTGGGCAGACTGATGTTAAAACTTGAAAAGAAAATAAATCCAATCGAAGAGAAAGGAAAAAGGGGTGGTTAAAATGCCAACAAAAAACCCGTTTATGAGTCGGGCAAAGCTCTATGCAGAAGGTGGCGAAGATAATTTCACGGAGGGTCTGAGGAATATCACCGGTCCGAAGCGGATCTTCCAGGCGAGGATTGAACCCGTTGTGATCAACAAGCGGATCTTTGAAAAACAATTACAGACTTATTCTGTTGACAATCTGAGAGGCGTTAAACGAGAGATCTATCAGTACAGGCCGTTCACCAAGAAGGGGCAGCCGTACGGGGTCTACTTCTCCCAGGAGAATTTACTGCAGGAGACCACATGGCTCTTTTACGAAGTCCAAAAGCACTTTGACGATCAGAGGGATCCTGAACTGATCTACACGGATCTACTGATGGTGGTTTTCTGGTCAAATCTGGCGCGGGCCTATTTCGAGCATATTGTGGAGTCGGAATTCTTCAAGCTGAATTCAATGAATGTCCTGAAAAAATCATTTGCCTTTTGCAAAGAAGACGACCAGGCAGCCGGTCTGCTGGAAAACCTGACACTGGCCTATGCGTTCCGGAATCTCTCGGAGATAGCGGGTAATTCAGGAATCCCGTCCGGTAATCCGTTTGATTATCAGTGGATTGCGAGATTCTACCTGATGAAGAAGATCAAGGAACTTGACAGCGTTGCGATGGATTATATCGGGGATACCAGATGGTATGACGGTATGGAGAAACTCGTTCACAAGTTTTTTGAGGATGAGGCCAAACACAGTTATCACTTTTTTGCCGAAACCGGCATTGACTTCCTCAAGAGCATCCCGGTCTATCTCGAGGTCGGAGATGCCATGCCCGTATTTGAGACAACGATAAAATCCTCTCCGAGAACACTCGAGGATGTCATGAGAGAGACCAAACCGGAGAACCGGAAATTCTTCCGTGAGATTCTGAGTCTGGTGGAGTATTCTTTCGAGTTGTCGGTCAATCTCAGTCATGATGTCGGCCTGGCAATCGAGAAAGGGGAGAACGAGGTTTTATTCGAACTCTTCCCCCAGACGTTCACACACTCAATGGTGGCAACGTTTACGGATATCGTCTGCATCCCGGAAGAGACGCTCAACAGACTGAGGAACAACGCGGACGATGCCTTGATCGAAAGATTGATAAAAGCCGGATTTGAAGGCGATTCTGAAGGAAGACTGACACTGATTTTGACGCATAAGATAAGCTGGAAAAGATGGAATGAGGTCCTGGATATTCTGAAGAGCATTGCGGGGTTTAACACCAGGAAGCAATGAGAAAAGGCAGAAGCGGGGGCGAGCGGCAGTGTTCCCGCTTCTATTTTTCCTTTTTCTCTTTTTTGATATCCTGTGTCAGTTTATGCGCCAGTCTTGTCGGCTCCGGCAGTTTATACTTTCCCAGGCATGAAAGAACCAGCCGCATGGAATCCTCAAGGGTGATCAGATGCCCGGGAGAGATGTAAAGCGGTGCTGTTTTCTCTCTGGAAAGGAGTATCCCCCCGATAATATTTTCGTCCGGATCTCTTACCGGATGCCATTCTCCAACTTTTTTCGGTGTATTGTCTTCTTTGCCATATAACCTGCTCTTGGCAACCCCGATTGTGGGCCGGTTTAAGAAAAGGCCCATATGAGAGGCAAATCCGAGTCCTCTGGGATGCGCCGTACCCTGACCATCGAAGAAGACAACCTCAGGTTCGCTGTGAAGCCTCTTCCAGGTCTTGATAAACGATGGTCCTTCTCTGAAGGACAGTAATCCCGAAATATAAGGGAAGTGCACCCTGTTTGTCAGGTATTTCTTTTCCACAAATTCAAGGTCCGGGAAGGTCAGGACCACGATCACGGTAATGATGTGCTCCTTCTCCTTGATCTTCACAAATGAGGAGTCCACACCCGCTATCAGCCTCGGCATCTGGCCGAGAGGTGTGAAACGCAGCCTGGATACAAGCTCTCTTTGTATGGCTATCGCTTCGTCGTTTTCGACTTTGAAATCATGCAGTTCCTGAATTTTAGCCAGTCTTAATCCCCTCTTTTCTCTTCAGCCTTTCTTTTTTTGGCCTTTTTAACCTCTCTGTCTATGTAATCAAAGGCATTGACCTCACGGAGAACCTCTCTCGGGAAGTTCTCGGATGCCTCTATGTCGTTGTAAATGACAAAGGGATTCAGTGTATCGTACTGATAGATGTATTCGTAGACTCTGTCCTTGAACTCCTGTATCTTCTTTTGCTTCTTTCGTTTCTTGCCAATCGAGGAGAAGAGCAAAAACCCCAGGATTGCGGCAAAAATCAAAACCATCATTATTATACTTTGAACCATTCTTTACCCTCCAAAAGCCCGGTTTCCGACCATCGGGCCGAGTCTATATAATACATCATGTCCACCTCGCTGAAATCCACTTCGTACAGATACAGTCCGTTCGGCGGTGCCGCCGTTGAAGAAGCGGCCCGTTTTCTCTCGAGCATGACCTCTTTTATCTTCTCAGGATACCACTGACCAATGCCCACCCGGATCAATGCACCGGTAATATTTCTGACCATTCTTCTCACAAAGGAGAGCCCTTCAACCCGTATGAGTATGATGTCTTTTCGGGGATAGTTGAAAACACGTACCCGATAGAGCAATCTGACGGGATCCTTCTTTTTCCCTTTCGTTTTCTTTTTGAAGGTGGTAAAATCATGACCCCCTTCAAACCATCTCGAAGCCTCACGCATGGCATCGATGTCCAGATCGTACGGAAACCACCATAATTTGTTCCGGGTGAAGATGTCCGGCTCTTTGCTGTTTCGAATGTAATAGTGATATATTCTTCTCGTGGCATCGAATCGGGGATTGAATCTGTCCTCCACGGTTTCAACCCGTCTGGCGTAGATATCCGGCGGCAGGTTGGCGTTTAATGCATTTTTCACATCACGGTCGTACATGGTGTCGAACTTGACTTTAAAGGTGATCACCTGTCCGTATGCATGGACGCCTGTGTCTGTTCTGCCGGCTCCGTAGGTCTCGACTTCTTCTTTGTAGATCTTTTTCAACGCCTTTTCGAATTCCCCCTGAACTGTACGCTGTCCCTCCTGGGACTGATACCCGTGAAAGAAGGTGCCGTCGTATGCCACAACTGCCATGACGCGTCTCAATCTTCGTCACCGACTTCGAGAATCGCCAGAAATGCCTCCTGGGGGATACTGACTTTTCCGATGTTCCGGAGTTTCTTCTTCCCCTCTTTCTGCTTTTCAAGCAGTTTCATCTTTCTTGTGACATCACCCCCGTAGCACTTTGCCAATACATCTTTTCTCAGGGCCTTCACCGTTTCCCGTGCGATAATCCGGTTGCCGGCCTTGACCTGGACCGGTATCTCAAATTGATGCTGCGGGATCATTTCTTTGAGCTTCTTTGCGAACTGTCTGGCCATATATTCCTTTTTTGAATCGTGCACGACGATGGAGAGCGATTCAACAGGCTCTTTGTTCATCATGATGGTGAGTTTCACCATGTCGGATTCAACATATTCCTTCAGTTCGTAATCCATTGAGCCGTATCCCCGTGTCTTGGCTTTCAGTTTGTCGAAGAAATCGTATATGATCTCAGATAGCGGGACATCGTAATAGAGAAAGAGCCTGTCCTTTCCCGCATTCTCCATGTGATTGAAGACACCCCGTTTGTCTCTCTCGATATACCCCATGAGATTGCCCATGTACTCGTTCGGGGTGATGATCTTCAGTTCCACATAGGGTTCAAAGACCTTAACATCGTAATCGGGGAATTTGGCCGGATCGGTTACGGGTCTGCGCCCCTCTTCATCCTCGATCTCGAGCACAACGTTCGGCGCCGTCAGGATGACCGTTATCTCGAACTCTCTTTCCAGTCTGTCCCTGACAACCTCCATGTGAAGCAGCCCCAGAAATCCGCATCTGAATCCAAAACCCAGCGCGGGGGAGTTCTCCGGTTCATAAACAAGGGCGGCATCGTTGAGTTTCAGTTTTTCCAGAGCCTTTCTCAACTCTTCAAAGTATTCGGGCGTACCGGGATAAATCCCCGCATAGACCATCGGCTTGACTTCCTCATAACCGGGCAGCGGATTCTCCGCCGGATTGTTGGCCAGGGTGATTGTTTCTCCGACTCTGGCCTCCGAGGCCTCTTTGATGCCGGAGATGATATAACCGACCTCTCCGGGTCCCAGTCTTTCCTTCGGCTTCATCTGGGGGGAAAAGATCCCCGTTTCCGTCACTTCATATTCCAAACCGGTGTGCATGAGTCTGATCTTGTCGCCGGTCTTGAGCTCTTCGCCGTATATCCTGATATGGGCAACAACCCCTCTGTACTTATCATAATGGGCATCAAAGACGAGGGCCCGCAGCTCGCTTTCTATCTTTCCGACCGGGGAGGGGACAACTTTTACAATCCGCTCAAGGAGTTCTTCAACGCCCTGTCCGGTCTTCCCGCTGGTCAGAATGGCTTCCTCTCCGGGAATGCCGATCAGGTTCTCGATCTCTTCAAGGGTTGATTCGACATCCGAGGTCTCCATGTCAATCTTGTTGGCCACGGGAATGATCTCGAGGTCGTGCTCGAGGGCGAGATAGGTATTGGCCACTGTCTGCGCCTCAACTCCCTGTGCGGAGTCAACGAGCAGAACGGCACCCTCGCAGGCTGCCAGTGATCGTGAGACCTCATAGGTGAAATCAACGTGACCGGGCGTATCCATGATGTTGATCTGATACTCATGGCCGTCCTTTGCTTTGTAGATAACCCCGACCGGATGCGATTTGATGGTGATACCGCGTTCTCTCTCCAGATCCATGCTGTCGAGGTACTGTTCTTTCATGTCTCTGGTTTCAACGGATTTTGTATATTCCAGTATCCTGTCTGTCAGCGTTGTCTTCCCGTGATCGATATGGGCAATAATACTGATATTGCGTATGTATTTCGGATCCAATTTATCTTTACACCTCTCTGTTGTCTATCGTTAGTTTTAATCGATTTTTACTCGTTCAGCCAGGCCTTCAGGACCATTGCGATCTCTTCGGGTTTGTTGTCGACGGAATTGTACAGCATCTCGACCATGTTCACGAGTTCGCGTTCATCGGGGCTGAGTTCTTCCGCCTGTACGGTCTCTTCGATCTCTTTGTCAAAGGCCTTGCGCTTCTCGATGATCTCCTGGCGTTTCTTTCTCTTCTTCACCCTGGCCGACATCAGGTAGATCAGGAGCATCATGGAGAGGACCAGGAGGGTGACCCCTATGACAAGCTGAATGAATTTCTTCTGGTTTTCAAGCATTTTCATCTGCTCTTCCACCTGTTTCTCAGCCGTTCTGTCGAATGCCAGGAACTGGACTTCAACCTTCGATTCCGTGGCGTCGACTGAATTTGCCACAATGTTCTTGATGCTCGTTGAGGTGACGCCTGAGGCAACAGCTGTTGAGTCGATGAGGACGGTGATGCTCTTGTCCAGGATTTCGCCCTGGTTGTTCTGGAGTATCTTTTCATAGGCCTCGTTGACGTTGTAGTTTGTCGTTGTCTTCGAACGCTCGTATTCGGGCGGGAGTTCGGTGTCTGTCGCTTCATAAACGGGCGGGACATTGGCATCAACCCCGACGGCATCGCCGGCCGCACCGGTTCTGCTCTTTTCCGATTCGGTCTGCTCACTGACAACAACGCCCGTCTTCCTGAGAACGGGTGTGTATTCGGTGGACTCTTTCTCTATCGTCTGCCAGTTCAATGCCACCTCTGTCATAACAACAACCCGGCCGAGTCCGAAAACCTGCTCAAGGTTGGATCGCACTTTCTGGGAATAGTAATTCTCCGTCTTCTCCTGGAGTTCCATCTTAGTTGAGGCGGACCCGATGGTCTCATCTTGCACAACTCTGTCACTGAGGATCCTCGAATTGTTGTCCACAACGCGCACGTCCTGGTAATTAAGGCCCTCTACCGCCCCGGAAACGAGCTGCATAACCGCTTTGACATTCTCCGGGTTGAGTGTGACCCCCGGATCGAGGACCAGCAGTACAGAGGCCTTGGGCTTGGCATCCTCTCCTCTTGTGTAATAGGTGAATTTAGGCACCGTCAGATTGACCTGTGCGTACTGTACACCGTTGATCGACATGATGGTCCTTTCGAGTTCACCTTTGAGCGCAACCTGATACCGAACCTGCTTGTCAAAACTTGTGGCCCCCAGAGGCTGTTCATCCATGATCTCAAAGCCTTGAGAGGCGTTCCCGATAACGCCCGTACTGACGTATTTCATACGCAGGGCCTCCGGATTGTTTGCCGATGGAACGTAGATGGCTCCCGACGGTCCTGTTTTATACGCTATGCCCTCTTCTTCAAGTTGTTGTACGACCCTTCCGGCCTCGTTATCGGTCAACCCTCTCACAAGGAGGGAATAGTTCGGACTGACTGCCACTGATAACGTTATCACCAATGTCACAACCACGGCAACAACCGTCCCCAGGAACAGGATCTTCTGAGCCTGGGTGAACTTTGACCAGTAATTTTCGGGAAAGGACTTAAACCAGTCCAGTATTTTTTTTAAAAAATCCATTTAATTGCCTCCCAGGGGCAATAGTGACGTTTGATATTAAATGTTGATCCTTTCAGCCTCTTTCCATAGATCCTCAAGGGCGTAGAATTCGCGGCCCTGCCTGCTGAATATGTGGAATACCACTTCGCCTGCATCCACGAGAACCCAGTCGCCGGCCTCTCCCTTATCCGCATAGATCAACTTGAGACCCAGGTCCCCGGTATAGTCAGCCAGGGCGTCTCTCAGCGAATTCATATGGACTTTTGAGTTTCCGGTGAGGATAAAAAAGTAATCGGTTAACATGTTCGTGTCAGACATATCAAGTATGACAGGATCGATGGCATCTTTCTCATACAGCAGTTCTTTTAATTTTTGTAACATCTCTTTATCTTTACTATCCAGTTTTACCCCTCCACATTTTTCTAAAAACCGTTTTCAATCGAGATTATAACACAGTTTCCTTTATACAGCAGGGTAGATCCCCTCAAATTCCTCATTTTCATCCAATATCTCACGGTCGAGTTTTATCTCGCCAAAATAACGCTCTCTTAAAAATTTTGAAGCGATATCGGGAAAGAGTGCGAGGCTGAGGATATCCTCTTCGGTCCGGGCCAGATGCCCGGCTTCTCTTTTGATCCGATCCAGTGCCGGGTCAAGATTGTCCGCCGGTCGTGTCTGGATAGATTTCCCGCCCCCCAATGTCTTTTTCACGAGTTCACCGTTCATCCCGGCGGGCGGACGGCCGTAAAGCCCCTTCATGTAGGCCTTGACCTCCCGGGTTATCTTTTTGTAGCGGCTTCCCATCATCACATTCAATACAGCCTGAACCCCGACGATCTGACTTGATGGTGTGACAAGAGGCGGGTATCCGAGGTCTTTTCTGACCTTCGGTATCTCATCGAGGACCGCCTTGAGTTTGTCAAGCGAGCCCTGTTCCTTCAACTGATTGATCAGGTTCGAGAGCATCCCCCCCGGAACCTGCGATTCAAGGACCCGGATGTTGATGTGATTGATATTGGCATCGACTTCTGAATGGTTCTTCCGGACTTTTTCAAAGTAGTCGGCGAGTTCCACAAAATGCTCATCGTTGATGCCGAGTTCGATATCCTCATATTCCCCGAAGGCCTTTGTCATTGTCTCAACAGGCGGCTGGCTCGAGCCGCCTGAGAGTGGTGCCACAGCCGTATCAAAGATATCGGCACCGGCCTCCATTCCCGCCAGATAGGCAAGCTGGCCAGTCCCCACGGTACAATGGGTGTGAAGCTCAACGGGAATAGCAATCTGCTTTTTGATGGAGCTCACCAGTTCATGTGCCTTTTTAGGTGTCAGCAGTCCTGCCATGTCTTTTATACATAGTGAGTCTATCCCCTGATCGTAGAGTTTCTTCACAAGCTCTGTATAGTATTCGGGGGTGTGTACCGGACTGACGGTATAGGAGAGCGCTCCCTGTGCGTGGGCACCGTATTTTTTCACAAATTCGATCGATTTCTCAAGATTTCTCACATCGTTCAAGGCGTCAAATATCCGGATGATATCGATCCCGTTTTCGATGGCCTTTTTCACAAACTGCTCGAGCACATCATCGGGATAATGCTTGTAGCCGAGGATATTCTGTCCTCTGAGAAGCATCTGCAGTTTTGTGTTTTTGACATTTTTTCGCAGCGTCCTCAACCTTTCCCACGGGTCCTCGTTGAGAAAACGCAGGCATGAGTCGAAGGTGGCCCCGCCCCATACCTCCAGCGCATGATAGCCCACAGAATCGATCTTATCCAGGACAGGCAGCATCTCTTCGGTTGACATTCTCGTCGCAATCAGGGACTGATGGGCATCCCTGAGTGTTGTATCGACAAAGTTCACTTTTCGTTTCATCATAAACACCACTCTTTTTATCGGTTCATCTTATATGGAAATCCCCGTATTTGTTTTCAGCATTTTGCTCTATGAGCTCCACCCGCTCAACCCGGGCCATACGGGGCCCGGTTTTCAGATAGTTCACGAATTGATTCATACTATTCTCGTCCCCTTCTGCCAGCACTTCCACTGTTCCGTCGTAGAGATTCCTGACATATCCCTTTATCCCCAGCGAAACAGCCGTCCGGAGTGTGGAATGCCTGAATCCGACACCCTGTACTCTTCCATGGATTTTATAACGTTTTGCCATGCTATCACCTCTGTCTGAGACCGTTTATTCCACACCGTCTACATGTACATCTTGAGTTTCTTGCTCAGTGATTTATACGAGATGCCCAGTATCGATGCGGCCTTCTTCCGGTTGTTTTGAGTTGTTTCCATGGCCTTTCTCACCAGGAGCTCTTCAGTGCATGCCCGAAGATCTCTGTGAAACTTATCCATCCTGGGGATCTGATCCTCGAATTCGATCTCCTTTATACCGCCTATGACTTCTTTGATCGCCTCGATGGGCCCGTTCATTGAGAATATCCCGGCGAATGTCTCCAGCTCTTCGTAGTTTCCGGGCCATGAATAGTTTTTGCAAAGCCTCACCACATTCTCGTCCGGAAAATTCGGAACACAGTTGTATTTTTGTACAATATCCCCGATAAGCTTCGTCAGAACAAAGGGAATATCCTTTCTTCTCATTCTCATGGGCGGGACCTCTGTGACATCAAACAGATCGTAGATATTCCTGATCTTCTCAAGCTCTTCTTTCCGGCATCCGAGTACCACGGGAAAACTGTTTGCCTGATTGGCAAAGGAAAAGATATAGAGCTGATCCTCCTTGTCAAGATATTGGATATTGTCGATGAAAACAGCCTCATGGGGCCTCTTCATAAAACCTTCGCTGATCTCGTCCCCCTCCATAAAGAGTTGAAGCCGCTCCTTCTTTAATTCTTCGCAGTCTACAACATCCATGATGAGTTCGGAGTACAGATATCTTGCAAACAGATTCCGGCCGATCCCCTTTTCGGAAACAATCATCTGCGTCAGAGGATTACTCCGCTTTAATCGGAACGAGTTCAAAAATTTCCTGATGACCGGACCGAAGAATATGGGCGCTTTGTCTATTGATAGTGACGAACTGCGCCGCTCGTAATATTCCATCTTCAGAAACATCCCGATGACGGCAATGAGGTTGTTCACCAGTGTATTTTCCTCGGAGTAAACGATCATGTCCTCTCTGTGGATATTGGGCGAATAGACCGTTGAGGGCACAAAAAAGACACGGCAGAACGGAAAGTCCCTTTTCATTACCTTTTCCGCTTCTGCAGTTGCAAAATGGCTCTCGGAAAGCACCGCTATGTCCCAGGCCTCCGAGAGCTTTGCGTCTTCCTCCGATGAGGAAAGGAGTATCTTCTTGTTAAATCTTGTCAGCTTCGGTTTGATGGAAGCCGATAATTCGCTGTCCAGATAGACTTTAAGCAATTGATAAACACCTGATTATCATTATTTTTCACTGACAATGTATGTTCCCGATTTTCCCTGAAGCGCCTCACTCAGTTTATCCATTGAGGTGATCAGACATTCTTTTCCCGATTCCTTGACGAATCGTATCGCCGCTTCGACCTTCGGCCCCATACTCCCTTTTGGGAATTGGCCTTGTTCCAGGTATTCTTCGGCCTCGTTTATGGTCATCTTATCGAGCAACTTCTCATCCGGCTTGCCGAAATTCAGGGCTATCTTGTCAACGCCGGTTAAGATAATCAGTTCATCCGCTTTTATTTCAAGCGCCAGTAGCGCGGAGGCCCTGTCTTTATCGATAACAGCCTCAACCCCGAAGAGACTGCCGTCTGTCTTTCGTTCAACCGGGATACCGCCGCCCCCGGCCGCAATGGTGATGATATCCTGTTCGATGAGATCGGCAATTACCGTCTTTTCAACGATGTCCAACGGCTGGGGGGAGGGAACCACTCTTCTCCAGCCTCTGCCCGAATCTTCGACAAAGTCCCAACCTTTCTCATCAGCCAGCTGCCTGCCCTCTTCCTCAGAGTAAAAGGGGCCCACCGGTTTTGTCGGTTCGCGAAAGGCCTTATCTTTGGGATCCACCACAATCTGTGTGATGATGGAGGCAATATGTCTCTTGTTCCCTCTCTTCAACATGGCATTTCGCAGATTCTGCGCAATCATGTACCCGAGACTGCCCTGTGTCTGTGCATCGTTGACATCAATCGGAAAAGGCGGGACCTTTTCTTTCGCCAAGTCCTGTTGAAGCAGTATATTGCCAACCTGCGGACCGTTACCATGGGTGATAACGGGATTGTATCCCTGTTCAATCATATCGGCAAGAAACTCCACCGTGCTTGAAAGGTTCTTCTTCATGTTTGCGGATGTCGGCGGCTCTCCGGGTTTGTTGACCGCATTGCCGCCTATGGCCAGTACCGTTTTCTTCTTTGTCATCTAATTCCTCCCGTAGTCAAAAATATGAAAGATAGTAGGATTATACCGTTTTTTGTCAAAAATACAAAACAAGAGGAATCTTACTCGATAAGATTCCTCTTGTTTTATCCCATTTCAGAAGATAATCGGAAAACACCCAGGGGGGTGTTTGATTGTTTAGTCGCTCCGACCCAGGGGGGTCGGAGCGAGGCTGTTTAATCTCTCGCCGCACCTCCCATAAAACAATCTCTCGCCGCACCTCCCCCGGGGTGCGGCGCTAAAACAGAAAACACCCCCCTGGGTGTTTACCTCTTTCTTCCGGAAAGGCCTGGTTCGTGAACGTCAGGCGTCTGTTGGACTTATCGGAAAAAACCCCGGGGGTGGTTGTTACTTTGTTTAACCGCTCCAGGCCAGGGGACCTGGAGCGAGGGTTAAGTTTGGCTGAGGGACCTGGAGCGGGGGTTAAGTGTGATCGGGGGACCTGGAGCGGTTAAACAACGATATAGGTATCCGAAGGAAACCATAAAGTTAGATTTTTCTATTGTTGAATTATTCGTCTATTTAGCGGGCGAGAATAGGATGGATTTTGCGAAGAAAGTTTCAATCACCGGTCTTTGACCTGTGATATCTCCCGGTAGATCTGGGAGCTCAGTGATTTGAAAGTGTTCCGGCTGGCCTTTTTGGCATATTCATCCAGGACCATCTCACGGAACCATTTCTCACCATGGCCCTCCTCAACGAGCGAGGATTTCGGTATGGATTCATACATATCCTTGAAGACCTTCGAGAGGAGGATGGAGACGAAATCGTTGACCGCCTCTTCCAGTTGCCCGTTTTCATCTCGGGTCCTTCTCAGTTGCGCTTCATCTGTTTTTGTGTTTCCCGTTGCTTTCACGGCCTCATAAGTATTTAACGGCGATATCATCATAACATCCCCTTACATAACCACGAGTTCGGCATGCAGGACACCGGCTGATTTCATGGCCTCGAGCACGGCGATGATATCCTGCGGCTTTGCCCCGATTGATTTCAAACCGGATACAAGATTCTGAATGGAGCTTTCACTGCCCGGGTTTTCCCCGTCCACCAGTCTGCCGCTCTCGATGGTTACTGAAAAACCGCCGTAGGCAACCGTGAAATCGTCAACCTTGACATCCCCGCCCATAACAACGGTACCGGTCCTCTCGTTGACGATGACCTTTGCCACAACATCGGGGATCACCTCCACCTCTTCGATGATGGAGAGAAAGGTGATCAGATCATCGCGGAAAACGTCGGGGATCTTAATCTTAATAGCCGTTGCATCAAGCGCTCTGGCGATGTTTTCGTCGAATTTAGAGTTGATGGCCTGGGCTGTCCTTGCAGAAGTTGTAAAATCGGGATTCAAAAGAAGAAGCGTTATGGTATCCGAACTGACAATCTCGGTCGGGACCTCTTTCTCAACGAGGGCACCGTTCGGGACACTTCCCACAACCTGATACCGCTGCTGCAGGTTGATGGAGGCCTGAATATCCTCGCCACCCGTACTGACCTGTCCCTGTGCAACCGCATAAACTACACCGTCTGCCCCGTAAAGAGGGGTTTGCACCAAAACACCGTTTTGTACGGAAACAGAATCACCAATTGCCGCCACGTTCACA
Source organism: uncultured Thermotogaceae bacterium (assembly GCA_964631265.1). Taxonomy (GTDB): domain Bacteria; phylum Thermotogota; class Thermotogae; order MWEM01; family MWEM01; genus CAZVWW01. The sequence continues at coordinate 21,733 of CAZVWW010000005.1, read as the reverse complement.
TCGAGTCGCATGCCCGGTTTGAAATAGGGGGGGATATCCGCTGTTACCATCACGAGGGCGTTGTTGTTCGACTGAAGCTGGGCTGCCTCTGCTGTTATACCGAAATTGTTGAGCATGTTGCTGAGCAGCGTGGAGGGGACAAGTCCCGAATCGCCTGAACCGGCCAGACCCACAACAAGACCAACGCCGAAGAGCTGGTTGTCCCTGGCCCCTCTGAACCGGGCTATGTCTTTCAGTCTGACTCTGGCTGAAAAGACCGCCGTGGCTGCTATAAGTAAAATTAAGCATATTATGATTCCCTTTTTTCTCATAAAAACATCACCCTGTTAAAAGATTACCCCGGATATCCCGGAGAGTATATAACCGGCCCAGCTCTGTTCGGAGGGGTCCTGTTCAAAGACAACATTTCCGTTGTACCAGATCTTGGCATCGGCTATGTTGAACGAATCGACTGTGTTCTGGGCGGAAATGTCATTCGGCCTTACAATTCCCTGTATAAGCAGTTCTCTGCTGTCCTGGCCCACTTTGGTCTGTTTTCGGCCTTCGATGATCAGGTTACCGTTCTCGTCAACGTCGGTTACCATTGCCGCTATCTTGGCGGTTACATCTGACTGGGCTGTGTTATCCGTCACCTGCTTTTCATCCTCATTCCCGCCGAGCGGTATGAAATTATCGAGCGCGACGTTCCCGATCGAACCGAAAAAGGAGACGGCACTGCTGATCAGTCCCTTCTTCTTGTCGTCGGATGAATCGTTCTGTGACATGGATACGGATTCCTGTATCAGTATGGTGAGGATATCGCCCACCTTGTAGGCCTTGCTATCGCTGTACAGGGACTTGAATCGGTCATTCTTCGACTCGCTCCACAAAGACGTCGAAAACAACGATGCAATGATCAATATCGTCAGCAAACCAATTATAATATACCGTTTCATCTGTTCCCTCCAAACAAAAGGCTTCTTAAACTCTGTTCAATAATCAACCTTCAAAACGGGGCCTTGAGCTACCAGTCCTGTGATGATGATTCCGGTATCAACATTCCTGGCCCTTGCCACCTGCCCCAGTTCCGCATTCTCAAGCAGTTCCACCTTCGATGTGATCTTCATCCCTGCCGTTTCAATCACGGCGCTGATAATCTGTCCCCTCAGGACATACGATCGCCTCTCCAAATCGCGCCACTCGATGACATCGCCTTCTCTTATGCGGAATCTGGTGACAAACTCCTGAGGCATCTTTTCCTTGATGACCGGGTCTCTGAAATCAAAGTAGTTGAATTGATCAAAATAGACGTAATCGGTGGAAAGAAGGGTTTCTCTCTTGATGTCCTGCCCGGCAACGGCAATATCTGTTATCCATTCGGGTCTGAAAAAGATCCCTCCCGTGTTGAGTCTGCCTGTTTTATCCTTGTAAGTGAATCGGGCTCTGTATTTTTCAAGACCGTATTTCTGAAAGCTGAAATCCAATTCACTGGCCTCAAAGGGGAAATCGGGAATTTCTTCGAAATGATAGGTTATCTCCTCAACGTTGAGATCCATTTCCAGCCAGCTTATGAAGGTTTTCTTCAAAAGACCTTTAAACGATTCTTCGTTGTAGGTTATCATTCCGGGTTCTGATGCCTGTTTGTCAACCGTTAATGCCTGTTTATCTTCACTCCCGGTATCTGCCTTGGAAACGCTTCTGTAGACACTGATACTACCTTCGGGGTCGTAATTGATTGTCAGTGAGTTTAAATATCGCTCAAACTTCCTGACCACATATACGGTGCTCACACGCATTGTTTTACCCGGAAGGGGTGCATAGCCGAAAACCACACTGCCCATATTGCCGAGTTCTCTTCCGTCCTCCTGAACAAAGTCACTGAGTAGGATCCTGTTTCTTTCAAAGGGAATGATGATGTCGTTCTTTAAGGTGATCTCCCCTGAAAAAACCGTCATCGAACAAAGCAAAAAAAGAGCGGCAACGGCCAATAGCTTTTGCATCTTACAACTGCATTCTCATGATCTCTTTATAGGAATCAACGATCTTGTTTCTGATCTCCATGGTCATCCTCAGGGATATCCCTGCTTTTTCCGCTGTGATAATCACATCATGGATGTTGCTTATCTTTCCGGCAGCAAAATCATTACGCGCCTGTGTGGAAGCCTTCCGCTGTGAATTCACTTCCTGTATCGCCTGATCAAGTACCTTCTGAAAATCGGGCTCAGTCTTCCCCGCAGCCTCTCCGGCCTTTTCGGTTTTTTCACGGTTTAATTTTTGAATCCGCTTGATCGGGTCAAGACTGTTAATATTGTTGATAGGATCAACACCGCCTGCCATTCAAATCACCCTCTTCCAATTCTCAATGCAGCATTGGCAAAGGCCTTTGTTGCATTTATCGAAGAAACATTTGCTTCATACGCCCTCTGGGCGCCTATTAAATCAACCATCTCACGCATCACATTCACATTGGGCATCTTCACATAGCCCTCCCCGTCAGCGTCCGGGTGTGACGGGTCATAGACCATTTTAAAGGGCCGCATATCCTCGGCCACCCGGGAGACCTCCACACCGTTGAGATCCTCGATGGAATTGTATTGAGACTTTCCCAACGCATCTCTCAAGACCTCACTGAACACAACGGTCTTCCTTCTGTAGGGCTCTCCGTTTTCTCCTCTTGTCGTCTCGGCATTGGCTATGTTGTTGGATATTACATCAAGCCTGAATCGCTGGGCCGTCATACCCGAGGCGCTGATATTCATGGTATCAAAAATGTCAAGCATCAGGTCACCCCTCTCAGTACTGTGTTATAGCCTGAAATTGTCATATCCATGAGTCTCGAAAGACTCTGATACCGGATCGTGTTGGCAGCAAGCAATGCCTCTTCCCTGTCTATATCAACGTTGTTGCCATCGTTCGTTATCAGCGTATCCTCAACTGTCCGCACTCTCGGTTTGACAGACGATATATCGTTGGGATAATTTGAAATATGCTTTGTGTTGTCCGTCTTCATTCTGAGATCATCGGAATCACCCATGGCTTTTCTGAGATAATTCTCAAAATCGACTTCTTTTCTCTTGTAACCGGGAGTTTCCACGTTGGCCAGATTCTGGGCAATAATCGTATTACTTAATGCAGATGCATCCAAAGCCTTTGGCAACGTATCAAAATTACTGCTGAAAAAGTCCGACATCTCTTTCTCCCCCTTTCATTCTTATTATTCTATATTGGTTTTATCGTGTCCTAAAAAAGGGATCGCCTCTTCAAGATTTTTATTTCCCGCTTGAAAAACTCACATCACCTGCCCTAAAAGAAAACGTCTCCAACTTTTTTGTCCTGATAATGATTCTATCAAACGGAACCTGTGTCAGGTACCCCTCATAAATCCGGGCACTTTCCAGCTGCTTGAATCTGACAAAATCGCCTTGTTGAAACAAGCTGTTGGCATGGTATTCCTCCAAGATCCGGTTCCGGTCAATCGTTCTTCTTTTTCTACGAATGTCATCCATTATATCTATCGAGAATACATCGAGTGGTATCTCATGCCCGGCAATGCCCCTCAGGGAGATTGCCTTTTCCTTGAGTTCATCCGGTACGGGGTTGTTGACGTTGATACCCGTCCCGATTATCGAATAGATCCCAGCGCCGGTGTGGATATTCTTCTGAAGGATTCCCGCAACCTTACCGGAGCCATGGACGATATCGTTGGGCCATTTGAGTCTGAACCTCTCTCCGGGCACATAATGATTGATGACCTTTAATACGCTCAAAGAGACGAGGGGCTGCAGCAATGACAACTCTTCCTGCCGCGTTTTAAAGAAGACCGAAAACCAGAGTCCTCCCGCGGGAGAAGCCCATTCTCTGTTCAGCCTGCCCTTTCCGGTGGTCTGTTTTTGTGCAATGACGAAGGTTGTGTCCTTTAGTGTGCGGTAATTCCTTTCGCAGAACCGGTTGGTCGAGTCGATCGCCTCAAATCGGATGACTGATCCTTGCGTCACTTCATTCCACCCCTGTTTTTCTGTTTTTTCTAAACCCCGGAACCTATAACCCGGTCCCTTCTCAAAACCATTATAGTGTATTTCGATTTAAAAACCAAATATTGAGGATACAGTTTAAAGGCACGATTAAAACTGAACCAGAAACGGTTTTGAGAAAAGCTTTATAAATCTTTATCTTCTCTGATAGAATGGTATCCGAAGACATAAACAGCATTTTAGACGGGGGGGTAGACCTCCGTCTTTTTTTTTAGGGGGTGACTTTTGTGGTTATCACAGTCCTTTCAGACACACATATCCCGAGGGTTCAAAATTCTCTTCCGGGTGAGGTCGTTCATGCCATTGAAGATGCCGATGCCATCATCGGGCTGGGCGATTTTATCGATGAGGAAACCCTTTTTTACTTGAATTCTTTCGGGAAACCCGTTTACGCCGTTTTAGGAAACATGGACCGTTATGAGCTTCGCTCCCGCCTGCCTCTCAGAAAGACCCTCGAGCTCAACGGATTCAGAATCTTTATGACGCATGGGTGGGGGGCACCGAACGGGATTGAAAAGCGGATTTTCAACACACTCGACAAACCCCTTCCCGATCTCTGCCTATACGGGCACAGTCATGTTGCAAGTGATTCAACACTTGGAAGTGTCCGGTTTATCAACCCGGGAACCTGCCGAAGAGGCGGGGGTTATGCGGTGTTGAAGTTAGAAAAAGAGATTGTGTGTGATTTTTTCAAACTGGATTAAAGGAAATCCTCCCTGAATTGTAGAAAAATAACAATGAAAAAGAATGCATAATTCAGGGAGGTTCGATATGAGAAAAACGATTACTGTTGCTTTTATTATCCTCATCTTCTTCGGAGCGGTCTTTTCAGATAACATATACCTCAAAGACGGTACGAAATTAACGGGAAAGATTGTTTCATACAACGAGAATTCGGCTGAGGTCCTTTTGGAAACAGGGAAGTTCATAACGGTGAACAAAAACGAGATTATCCGGGTGGACCCCGTGGATGGCCCGACCGAAAGCGAGATGCTCGGGGGTGTACCGAATTCACCCCAGGCGTTGCCACAGACCATTCCCGGTGAACCCTCCCCGTATGGTCAACAGGCTGAGGTCTTCCCGACCGGTCCGGTCATGGATGTTCCGGTCCCCGCAAACAGTCTGCCCACAATGTACGGAGATCCGGATATTGAGATGAGAAAGCGGATGCTGATGTATTCGGATATGAAGAAAGAACCGTGGATAGCCGCTGAACTCTCCCTTCTAATACCGAGTGCTGGTCATCTTTACACCGGTGAATGGGAAAGGGGCTTTCTTTTTCTCGGCGCAAGAGCCACTTTTGGCGGTCTCGCCCTTTTCGGCCTTTCAGCTTCAGACACAAGCACAGGACAAACCGAGGCAAGGAGCCCGATGCTTGGAACAGTTGGTGCCGGCGGTTTTGCACTCTTCACCCTGTTGGAATTTGTTGATGCGTACTATGCCGCCGAGCGCTACAATCAGGTGCTTCGATTACGGCTCGGGATAGAGAAATTTGACCCGATGATGCTCCCGACATTCGGGAAATAAGTCTTTAACTATCTCAAGAGTCTGAATTCAAACTACACAAAGAAGTGCAGGATTTGGTTAAAAAGCGTATGTGCAAAGCGAAAGACCGGGGGGAGTATAAAGAAGATGGCAACAAAAAAGGCAATGATGCTGAATCTCTCATACATCCTGAAATAATGGGAATACCGCTCCCCGATCAGGTCTTTTAGTATGTGATAGCCGTCCAGTGGCGGGATTGGAAGCAAATTCAAAAAGCCGAAGGCAATGTTCAGATAGGCAATCATCTCGAATACCGGAATAAGGCCCGGAAGAACGTTGTAGATTCCGGGGAGGACGTTGTAGATAAAGGCCTCGATGAGAATCGTCACAAACGCTATCAGGAAATTGGTCACCGGTCCTGCTACAGATGTAAGGATATCCCCGAGTTTGGGATTCCTGAAGTTGTTCGGATTAATCCTTACCGGTTTTGCCCACCCAAATCCGATGAGCAGAAAGGCCACCAGGCCCAGAACATCCATATGCGCAAGCGGATTCAACGTTATCCTGCCCATTGAACGCGGGGTTGGATCCCCCATCTTTTCTGCCACAACAGCATGCGCCAATTCATGCAATACGATCGCCAGTAATATGGCGGGAACGGATAACAATATCTGCATCGGATCTCGAAACATGTAGAACACCACCCGGTATATATTATTTCAAACAAAAAAGCACCCGTAACGGGTGCTCTCTTTAATGGCTGGGAGAGGTGGACTTGAACCACCATTGACGGATTCAGAGTCCGCTGTCCTGCCGATTAGACGATCTCCCAAATCACGCCAAGGATTATACTACAATATTCGATCCTTGTCAAACGAAGACTTTTATTCTATCTCTTTAATATTCTCTTAAATATGGTTTTGATATCCCGTTGTCTCATAACGATCAGTATCAGTAAATAGACGGCGATCCCCAGAATGATGGTGAAAAGGGTTGTTAGTCCGGAGTATTCAATAAATTGCTGCATAGCAAATAACAGGGCAGCCATAACAAACGCTGCGATAGCACATTTTGTTATCTCCAGCAGATTTCTCCGGCCGAGATGCAGTTTCCCTTTAAAAAGGAGATGAACAAGTAGAATGAGAAAACTCGACGCGCCCGCAGATGATGTTGCCACGGCAATACCCAACGGACCCATCAAAGGGGCCAGGGTGATATCGAGGGCGATGTTGACGGCAACTGATACGCTGCTGGCAACAAAGACAATCTTTGCATTCTTCAACGCGTATTCCGCCCTGGAGAGAAGCGCATACAATGAATAGAATGGGAGGCCGATGATATAGCCCATCAGGATCTCAGAGGTCATCATCGTGTCATAGGCCCCAAACTCGCCTCTCTGGAATAGAAGTCTGATGACATCCCCTCTCAGAAGCAGCAACCCCAGCGTCGCCGGCAAAACAAAGAGCACCATCCGCTCGATGCCTTCCGCGAGATTGATGCGGAATTCCCGGTGACTGTTCCTCGATAGCTGTGAGAGGGCAACGGTGGAAACAGATATTGCAAATACCCCGAGCGGCAGTTGAAAGAGTCTGTTGGCGTACTGTAGTAACGATACACTGCCCGGCCCAAGAGAGGAGACAACGTTCGTATCCACGATGGAGTTGATCTGGGTGACAGACAAAGCGGCAAATGTGCTGAGAAAGAGCGGCATGAACTCGCTCAGATCCTCTTTTTTGCAATGCGGTCTGAATTTGAATCCAATCCGCTTTGACGAGAGCATGACAATGATCCATTGTGCGGCTCCACCTATGATAAAGAAGATTGCGGGTCCGAGAATGGGCGGGTCAAAGAAGGGCGAAACGAGTATTCCTGCAATGATAAAAATATTGTGAACAGCCGGGGACAGAGCCGGGGAAAAGAAGATGTCGTTGCTGTTGAGCATCCCCGCATAGATCGCCCACATGCTGATAAAGAGAATAAAAGGAAAGATAAGCCGGCCGAGAAAGACGGACAACCCCTTGACCCCCTGCTCCAGACCGGGTGCAACCAGTTCGATGATCTGCGGCATATAATAGATGCTGATGATGACAATCAGCAGAAGCACGGGGATGAAGACGGTCATGATGGAGTTTGTGAAGCTGTGTCCTTTCTTGATCCCCTTCATTGCCCGCCGGTTATAAATCGGAACGAAGGCGCTCGAAAGAGCGCCTTCGGCAAATATCTTCCTGAGAAAAAACGGCAACAGAACCGCCACAAGATAGGCATCATATTCCGGGGATGACCCGAACTCTTTGGCAAAGAGGACATCTCTCGCCAGACCGAGCACGCGGCTTATCATTGTGGCAAGGGCCATCTGTATGGAGAATCTCAGGGATTTGGACACTAATAAACCTCGGTTGCCCTATTTTATATAAAAGCCTGGAAATGCCGCATAAAAGGCGGCCGCTTTGACCATATGTTCTTCAGGACACTGATCCTTGGGACTGTGCGCGTAGATCTCGTTGGCCGGTCCAAACCCCACCGTGGGAATGTCAAACATGCCTGCCGTCGCCACCCCGTTTGTGCTGAATGTCCATTTGTCGATCCTGGCCGGCTCATCAAAGAGTTCTTCAAAGGTCTCTTTGGCCTTCTGGACAACCACATGATCCTCCGGATAGACCCAGGTCGGGTAGTATTTTTCGGTCGGATACACCAGGCCGGTGTAGGCCTTTTCGGCATAATGAAGCATCTCTATCTTTGCTTCAACGCCGGCCTCCCGGATGATCTCCTCAATCTCTGCAATAGCTGTTTCTTTGGTCTCGCCCGCCGTCAATCTTCTGTCAAGCTGTACGACACATTCGTCGGGGACGGCGTTCTGTGAGGGGGACTGGAAGAAGATCTGGGTCACGGCAATGGTCCCCTTCCCCAGAAACGGATCGTCCTTCAGTTTCGGGTTCAACTCTTCTATGCCCCGGATGATCGGCGTCATCTTGTATATTGCGTTATCCCCTCTTTCCGGAGCGCTTGCATGGCACGAGAGGCCCGTGGTTTTAACCCGGAGCTCCATTCTGCCCCTGTGGCCTCTGTATATGCCGAGATTCGTCGGTTCCGTGATCACGACCACTTCCGGCTTCAGTTCGTCCTCGTTGATGATATACTGCCAGCTCAGGCCATCGCAGTCCTCTTCCATGACGCTGCCGACGACATAAAGCGTATAATCATCCTCGAGTCCGAGGTCTTTGATGATCTTTCCCGCATAGACCATTGAGGCCATTCCGGCTTCCTGATCGCTGGCGCCTCTTCCGTATATGATGCCGTCTTCAAACTTTCCCTCAAACGGATCGCAGTCCCAGAGTTCTCTGTTGCCCACACCGACGGTATCAAGATGAGCATCCATGGCAATGACATGCGAACCCTTTCCGATTCTACCGAGAATATTGCCGAATCCGTCAATCTCCACCTCATCAAAACCGCACTTTTCCATCTCTTTCTTAACCCGCAGAACGACATCCTTCTCATTCTGAGAGGTACTGGGTATGGCCACCATATCCCTCAGAAAGCGAATCATATCGTCCTGATAGGTTTTAGAACGCTTCCTTATTTCATCTAATTTCACAATCGTACACCCCCAAGTTTTATTGTTTCATTTCAGACACCGGTGGCAGAAATTTCATCGGATCAAGCGTCTTGCTGTTGTCAAGACTTCTGACCTCAAAATGCAGATGCTGCCCGGTGCTTCGTCCTGTGTTACCCATTCTTCCAATAATATCCCCGCGCTCAACACGCTGGCCCTCATAACAGTCAAAGCGGGTCAGATGGGCATACCGGTAGATGTGTTCTGATCCCTTGATCTCAATCATGTTACCGTATCCGCCGTTTTCACCGGCAAACGTCACAACACCCGATGCCGCGGCAAAGACAGGTGCTCCAAAAGGTGTGTTTTTCTTCAGAGCCGGCGCATCTCTGGCAATATCGATACCGGTGTGGAAACTGTTCGCTTCGCCTGTGACAGGGTGTTTTCTGTATCCGTAGGGCGATGTGATAACCCCGTAAGCGGGCCACAGAAGTTTCGAACTCACCTCATTAAACGTCTCTCCGATACAGTATTCGGGGATAAAGAGGATGTCTCCCGTTTTCACGGTGTAGGGATAGGCCATCGAATTGGCAACGGCGAGTGATTTTGTCCTGGCAAAGAAGAAATCAGCGATCGCTGACACGGTATCGTGCCGGTTGACCTTGTATTTGTACCCGACAGGGAAAGGAATCTGCAGGACTTCTCCAACATTCAGCGAATCGGGTGTCAGATCGGGATTCCAATCCATGACAACGGAAGGCTTTACCTCGTATTCCCTGCTGATCCCCTCAAGACTCTCACCGTTTTGCACAAAGTGCCTGAGGGAAATATAGCCCAGGGCTGCCGAGAAAACAACAACCATCAATACGACAAAACACAATAATCTCTTCAAAACAATCTCCTCCACTTATAATCAACTAACCATGAAGCCTGTCAGAAAAGAGACCAGGATTGAATACCCCGAGAATAGAAGCAGGGCAATTCCGATTCTGTCTTTCTTCTTCTTGCTTTCATCTTTTTCCTTTTTCAGATTCCGCATCAGCGAAACCCATGAAACATTCACACAGAATACAGCGGCCCCAAATAAAGCGTTGGAAACGATCTCCCAATTTCCCCAGGTCACAACGGCAAAAAATACCCAGTAGATGACTAAGACATATCCCGGTATTATGAGATAGGCATTCAGGGTCCGGTTCTGTGAAGTCAATTTCTTTTTCAAGTTTCATCATTCCCGTTCTATATATTTTTTCAGCATAGATTTCTTTTCCTCATCATCGTACGTCAGGAAGAAGCGTATGACGTTCTCGTACCACTCCGGCTCTCCCAGACGTCTCTGCAGATGAATAAGATAATAGAGTGCTTCCTTTGCCTGAGGGGTCCCGGGATAATTGTAGAGTATCTTCCGGATAAAGAAATTAAGCTGATACTCATCTCCAAGTTTATCATATTCGTTGATCTCCATCGACATAACATCCACAAGGTATTCAGATTCGGGAAATTTCTTCTCAAAGGCCTTCAAGAAGACGAGGTTCTCCTGGGGATCAACCGAATGTATCCTTGAGATAAGATACTCGTAGGCCGTTTTGTCATCATCGGGCAGATCCGCCTCCACATTCTGATCCATGAATATGCCCTGGATGACCTTGAGCATCTCATCAACATACTCCGAGGCCGGATACTGCTGGAGGAATCGGCTGTAGGTGTCGATGGCCATATTCTTGTCGCCGCGTTTGACAAAGGTGTCAAATGCCTGGTACATCGTCTCTTCAGGAGACATGTTAATGCCGATGAAACGTTGAATGATGACATTTTCGAGCAACGTTCCGAGTGAGTTGAGCGCATCATCTGCCAGATCGTTATCGGTTGTGAACATAATCTCATCCGCATCAAGAAAGGCCACTTCAGTCTCTTCATAGACCAGCAGAGAAAAAGAGGCTTCAAGTTCCATGAGACTTTCAACATGCCCGACTATCATCGACGGGTATATAAAGACCGGCTGCCAGGCCTGCCACTTCCATTCGAGACCGAGCTTGCCCTTTATCACCCTGCAGGCCTTCTCAATCAACTCCCCCTCTTCAAAGATCGTGTCCCCGGGGGAGAATGTTCTCTTTTCCATAAAGGCTCTCCTATCTCCCTTCCATGAGCAGTCCGGGTTTGTCGCTGATCACAATCTCACCGATAGACGCCTCTCTGATGAACTTCATGGTCTTGATCCCGTTCACTGTCCACCAAACGATTTGAAGATCAAATCTCTCTTTCAGTCTCTTTGTCATCGCCACAACGTTTTCTTTCCCGAGAAAATCAAAGGCCTGCACCGGCATATGCAACGAATAGGGTTCATATTCCCGGATAAGGCCGGTCAGGTATTGGGGAATATCCTCTTGCTCTTTCGCCTCCGGACCGATGAGTAGCCCCGTTTTTGCAGGTGGAAGGATTCCTTTTATTCTTTTCAATGTCGTATGTATAAAAGATGAGAAGATAACAGAGTCAAGATCAACTCCCTTTTCACGGACAACGGAAGCGAGTTGCGGGACAACCTGCTCCTCTTTGATCTCAACATTGACCATTCCCCGCCCCCGGAACAGCTCGAATACCTCTTCCATGGTCGGGATCTCAGCCCCTTTTTCCCGGCTCAGTCTCTTGATCTCATCGAGCGGAAGGTTTTCAATCCGTTTCTCCACGCCAAAGAGCCTTGAGAGATCGGCATCGTGATGCACGACCACTCTGTTATCAGCCGTTAATCTCACATCAAGCTCAACCCCGTCGTAATGCCTTTCAACACATTCTTCGAATGCCCTCAGAGAATTCTCAACCGGTAGGCCCCCGTCGTTTTGTGATCCATGGTACCCTCTATGCGCCAATATTTTCATAGAATCTCCCCCGTTAGCCTCGTTTTTCCCTATTATACAGTATAACATTTTCAAAATACCAAAACCCAAATATGCTATAATTCGACAGGGGTCTGGGATTGAATGAGAAGCGACCTGCAACTTCCATCACAGACAGCGATTTTAACGAAGAGGAGGACCTTTTATTATGCAGCTGAAAACTATCATTGAAAAGACCGGGGTGGAAATCGTCAGCGGTAATCCCGAAGGGGTTGAAATAGAAAAGGGGTACACCTGTGATCTGCTCAGCGAAGTTATGGCAAGCGGTAAATCAGATATCTGGATTACCGTCCAGTCGCATTCAAACATCGTTGCGGTGGCGTCAATCACAAGTGTCAAGTGTATCCTGCTGACAAACGGGAGAGAGTTTAACAAGGACACGGTGGAAAAGGCCAAAGGGGAGGATATTGTCCTGCTTAAAAGCAAAACGGGTTCTTTTGAGCTCAGCGGACAGATTTATGCAATGCTTCAGGGCTGATCTTCATATACATTCCTGTCTGTCGCCCTGCGCCGATATCACCATGACACCTTCCGAGATTGCCGGTAAACTGGCGGAGAATCAGATCGACTGGGCTGCTATTACCGACCATAACTCTGCGAGGAATGTGACGGTTTTTAAAGAGGTATTTGAAGAAGAGGGGATTGCTTTTATCCCTGGAATCGAGGTTCAGACCTATGAAGATGTTCATGTATTGGGATATTTCCCGGATTGTGAAACAGCCGCCGAATTCGGTCAAAAGATAGAAGATAAGCTTCCCGATTACGAGATCAACCCGGAGAGGGACGGTTATCAGCTGGTGGTTGACCGTGCCGGAAACTTCACGGATATGGTCCTTCGCCCTTTGTCAATGCCGGCGGATATCAGCCTCGATGAAACACTGGAACTCATTGATACCCATAACGGCATCGGCATCTACGCACATATCGACAAGGCGATGGGGGTCATCTATCAGCTCGGCATCATCCCTCCTGAACCGGTAAATACCCCGTGTGAGATCTATATGCCGAAAAAGCTTGAGCAATACAAGCCTCAGCTGAAGGAGAGGGCCGTTCTGTCCTCATCGGATGCGCATAATCTTGACAGCTTCGGGAATTCAAAGATGGCTATTTGCTGTCATTCGAGGACTTTTGTTGAGTTCAAGGGGGCCATCAATCATCAAGACGGAAGGGACGTGAGGATTTGTCGCTGAGAACACTTTCAGACCATATTGCGGATATCTGCCAGAACGCCATAAAGGCCGGGGCCAAAAACATCCGGCTTGAGATCATCGAGGACAGTGAGACCTTCAATTTTACGGTCTCGGATGATGCCGGTGGGATGTCCGGGGAGATCCTGAAACAGATCTATGATCCGTTTTTCACTTCCAGAGATAAAAAGATAAGGAAGGTTGGGCTGGGTATCCCCTTTCTGAAATCGGCCGCGGAGATGACGGGCGGCGGTGTTTCGATTGACAGCAAAGAGGGCGAGGGAACGGTGGTAAGAGCTGAATTCAAGAAGCATCACATTGACTGCCAGCCGATCGGGAATCTCACCGATACTTTTTTCAGTTTGATCACAACCGATAAAAACATATCAATGGTGATCCGTAGAGTCTTCGGGGAAGACGAATACATCATCGATACCGATAAGATCATCGCTTCACTCCCCAATCCGGGGATGTGGGAAAATCCAAAATATCTCGGAATCATCAACGAGAGTCTCAAGGAAATGGAAGCATCCATTAAGGACTAATACCACTCGGAATAGAAATATAAAAAGGGGGGAGATATGATGATAAAAGTCAACCGTCTCAACGGAAAACCCTTTTTTTTAAATGCTGAAATGATCGAAACCATAGAATCAAAACCGGACACGATGATCGCCCTCTTTAACGGGAGAAAGTATATCGTTCGTGAAACCAAAGAGGAAGTCGTGGAAAAGGTCATTGCGTATAAACGCTCAGCTTACAGACTCACGGAAACACTCTCAAAGTACTGTAAAGAAAAAAACGAGGAACTGGAAGCGAAAAACGAGTAAATGAAACTGCAGAGGTGATATTTTGGACATTTCGACACTGTTGGGTATCGTACTTGGTATATTGTGTGTAGGCATCGGTCTTGCCTCGGGAGGGGATCTCTCCCCTTATCTGGGTATAGACTCTGCCGTTTCACTGATAATCGTTCTGGGCGGTGCCGTGGGAGCCGTTATGGTTGCCAATCCGAAATCCAAGTCCTTTCAGTTTATGAACCTCATGATCAGCACGACAAAAGAACCGGAACTCAATTATGTGGATACGATCAGCACCCTCGTTTCATTCTCCGAGAAGGCCCGTAGAGAAGGCCTGCTTTCACTTGAAGAGGATTCAGAGAGTCTCGACGACGAATTCACAAAGAAGGGCATACAGCTAATAGTGGACGGAACCGATCCGGACCTTTTGCGGGATATGCTTGAGATAGAGATTGACCTTGTGGAAAAAGACAAGTCAAGTGACGCCAATGTCATGTCCTCTGCGGGTATGTTTGCACCGGCCTTTGGGATGATCGGAACGCTTCTCGGTCTCGTTGCCATGCTCTCGGCGTTGAACAATCCCGATGCCCTCGGACCTGCTATGGCCAAGGCCCTGATTACAACATTATATGGTTCAATATTCGCCAACGCCCTGTTTCTCCCGATGGCCGATAAATTGAAGATGAGACGCGATCTCTTTGTGATGCAGAAACAGATGATCCTCGAGGGAATCATGTCCATACAGGCGGGAGATAACCCCAGGCTCCTGGAGGAGAAACTCAAGACCTATCTTGCACCGGATGACAGAGCCGCTTACGAGAAAGCAAGCGCCACTCCGGAAGGATGATGGTATAAATGGCCAAGAAAAAGCAGAAACCACAGGAATGCCCCCCCGGCGCTCCTCCCTGGATGACAACATACAGTGACATGATTACACTCATGCTCACTTTTTTTGTTGCGCTTCTGGCTTTTTCAAGTATCAGTGAGGGGAAATTTCAGGAAGTTGCAAGCGGAATCACCAGAGTCTTCTCGGGTAAGCCCCCGAGTGTTCTCATGGGGGGGAAAACAACTGTTTCAGAGCCCATTGTCACCACGAATCCCGGCATCCGGGAAGAAATGGTCAAGATCATCAAGGATCAAGACCTGGAGGGAAAGATTACCGTTGAAGAAACGGATCAGGGAACCATTATCACACTGGGCGATATGATTTATTTCGAACCCTACAGTGCAAAATTGACAAAAGAGGCAAAAGAGCTCCTCGAAAAGATCGGGGCTGTAATTGTTGAACACACCACTAACGTCTTAGAAATATACGGATACACAGATGACAAGCCTTTGCCCGAGAATTCGATCTACCCGTCGCATCTCCATCTGAGTTCTGCCCGGGCCTCCAGTGTGGCCGAGTTTTTTATCAACGACCTGAAGGCCAAGCGAACGGCCGAGAGGATCGTCGACATTAGAAACGGCCGTTTCGACGTTGAACGGTATTACAATCAGAAGCGATTTGTCCCGGTTGGTAAAGGCGATGCGGAAATCCTCGAAGCGATCAACGATCTCGATCTGAAGTACAAATCCGAGATAGAACTGCTCAACTACAGGGAAAAAGACGGTGAAATCACAGCGGAGGAAAAGGCGGAAGCGATGGAAAAGCTCGAAGAATCCTACCGGGAGGATCTGCAAGCGCTCAGAGAGAGTTATCAGAAGATCCGAATATTGATTAAACGCGAGAATGTGAGGTGATCCACTTTGCCTGATGAAGACGGTACACCCCAGCAGGAAGAGGGCAAAAAAGGCGGCGGCTTTAATATCATGGGATTGATCATATCCGTTGTCGTGGCAGCGGCAGTTGCAGGAGGCGTTTCATTTGTCCTTCTTCAGATGCTCGGAACGAACAACCCGCCCGACAGCGGCCAGAGCACCACACCGGTTAATCCGTTGGAGATAAGGGTCCGTTTTATCGTGGAGGGCAGCAACAAGTCCTTTATGTTGAAGGGCGGCAAGCAGGTTATTGTACTGGATATGATGAGTTTCACCGTCGGCAGTGACGGCTGCCGCGAAGAGATTGCCGTACGAAAGGACCAGATCATGTCGGCGCTCCAGGATCTCTTTATCCAAAAAGAGCCATCGGAGTTATCAACACCGGCCGGGCTGGAACTTCTGAACAGACAGGTCAGAGACCTCGTCAACCGGATAACCGGATATGTCGGCGACAAGGCAAAGTTCGGCGTCCTGGATGTTTATTATCATATAACTGCATTGACATCGGTACAATAAAAAAATATGACAGGAGAAAAAAGGAGGTGGTGAGAAAATGGCTGATTCGCTAAGTCAGGATGAAATTGATTCGTTGCTTGGCTCGTTATCATCGGGCGAGGTAGACGTTGAGGAAATGAAAAAAGAAGAAGCGGAATCGAAGATCAAGCCGTATGACTTTGAACGTCCGATGAAGTTCTCGAAAGATCAGATCAGGACATTCCAGATGCTGAACGAGAACTTTGCACGCTCTCTCTCCACCTACCTTTCAGGGAGGCTGAGATACTATGTGGATGTCAATCTCGGCCCGATAGACCAGATTACATACGGGGAGTTCCTGCGTTCACTCTCGAATCCGACGTTCATGACGATCTTTACCGGGAACTCTTTAAGCGGGAGTGCCATACTCGAGGTTAATCTCGGTATCATCTTCGGGATGATCGACAGAATACTGGGCGGAATGGGCGAGACAATCTCTAAACCGCGAACGCTGACGGAGATCGAACTGAACATCGTCAGACGTGAGTCCATGAGATTCCTGACACTCCTGAGAGACGCCTGGGTCAATGTCATGGAGTTTGTCCCCGAGATTGAGAATATCGAATCGAACCCGCAGTTCGTTCAAATCGCCCCGCAGAACGAAATGACCCTGCTGGTAACGCTGGAGATCGTTATCGGTAATGTGGAGGGTTTTTTGAATGTCTGCTTCCCGTCTTCGATTCTGGAGGAATACACGGAAAATCTCTCAACACAGATGTGGTTTGCCAACACATCAGCGGACAAGAAGAAAGATCTGAAACCACTTTTAAAGAAGAATCTCGAAAAGACAGATGTAACCGCCTCAGCCATCCTCGGTAACACGCATCTTACCGTCTCGGAACTCCTCTACCTCGAAAAGGGGGACCTCATCCGATTAGACCGTTATAAGGATGAAGAGGTGGAGCTGAAGATTGGGAACAGAACACGTTTCATGGGGTCTCCCGGAAAGAAAAGGGGTAAAAAGGCGGTTAAGGTAACCCGGATGATCAAGGAAGATGAAGAGGATACAGAGGGACAGATAAAGGATTTTGCGAAAGAAGCTGAAAAGGGAAGTGATAACAAATGACGGACAACAATGATTTCTTATCACAAGATGAACTGGATGAACTGCTTGGAGCCATAAACTCCGGTCAGGAGGACGAAGGCGGAGAATCATCCGCCGGCGGTGAGACTTCAGGCGGTAGCGGTGGCGGTGGCGGTTCCGGCCAGGGGCCCTTGACATCCGCTGAAATCGATATGATCGGCGAAGTGGGCAACATGATAATGGGTTCCGCTTCAACAGCTCTGTTTACAATCCTCGGCCAGAACGTGGATATCACAACACCGAAAGTCAGTGTGATTAAGCTCAGTGAGTTAAAAGATAAGTTTGATGATGAGAGAGTTGTCACAACCCTGAATTTTGAAGAGGCGATAACCGGGCTCAACGTCTTTGTTGTCGATACCAGGACGGCAGCCATCATTGCCGATCTGATGATGGGCGGAGACGGGCAGAACGCCGGGGAAGAGATTGACGATATCAAGATGAGCGCAGTGGGCGAGGCCATGAATCAGATGATGGGAGCCGCTTCAACTTCCATGTCCGAGTTTCTCGATGCCTCGGTCAACATCACCCCGCCTTCTTCCTCCACATTCGATTTTTCAGATGAAAATGCCCAGTTCCCGCCCGTCGCCAATCAGGATGATGAAGAGATTGTGCTTGTATCATTCGACATGTCCATCGGGGAACTGGCGAGTACCAACATTTTCCAGATTCTACCCATTCAATTTGTCAAAGAACTCTATGCGAAAGTCAGCGGTTCATCACAGCAAGAGCAGGAACAGGCACAACCTCAACAACCCGCTGCCCAACAGCAACAAGCACAACCTCAGCAACAGCAGGCCCAGCAGCCCGCTCCGCAGCAGCAGCAGCAGCAGCAGCAACAGCAGCAGCAACAGCGACAACCTCAACAGGGAGGAGGCGCGCAGATGCCGCCTAAGCCCAATAAACAGGAACCGGTTTCAGCTCAAACAGTGGAATTTGAGGATTTTGACGACACCGCCTACACACAGATCCCCAAACAACTGGAGCTACTCTACGATGTTCCACTCGAAATCACAGTGGAACTCGGCAGAAGCAAACTCTCACTGAAAGAAGTCATGGACCTGAACATCGGTTCAATCATAGAACTCGACAAACTGACCGGGGAGCACGTTGACATCCTGGTCAACGGCAAGGTCATTGCCAAGGGGGAAGTTGTTGTTGTCAGCGAGAGCTTCGGTGTCAGAGTGACCGAGATCGTCAACCCGAAACAGAGGATCGGCAGCATCCAATAATGCGGCAATATGCACTGTATGCGATAATCGCCCTCATCTTTTTATTCCTCCTGTCAACCGCTTTTTCCGGGTTTGATGATGAGAGTTTTTCAGTTTGGAGTGAGTCGATCCGAAAGTTCTCGGGGATGCGGAACATCATGGGGAAGATCAGGATAGAGACAAAGTTGCTGGATAAAAACGGGAACTGGTACTCCAATCACTTCCTCTTTTCATTCTACAGCAGGGATCTTCGGGATTATCGTATCGATTTCGATGAACCCGAGATGCTGAAAGGATTGACGCTGCTCTACCAGCATCGTGAAGGGCTTTTATATGTCATTAATTTTGAAAAAGAGCAATACGCCCTTCAGAGATTTGACGGCGAAGAGGGAATGGGCTTTAATCCGACGGAGGCACTTATCAATTTCCTTGATTTCCTCCTGAACATCGATTCAACCCCGTTGCTTCAGATTGACCCGACTGTTGATGAGAACGGACTGTACACATTCAGAATACAACTCTCCCAGCCGGATATCCTCACGCTTTTCCAGAAGGAATATCCAATGATTAACATCTCTCTTGACCCCTCAAACAGCATCAACAAGATAACCCTTGTCAACGAGAAGACAGGGGAATATCTGGCATTTGACATCCTCGACTCAGCCATCAACAAAAAAGAATCATACATCAACGAATATTTCCGCGTCCCTTTACAGGATTTCACCTTAATCGAATATCTCGGTTCGGGCGATTAGCCCTTCCCACACCTCTTCATGGATCGTCATGTAATCGGCTTTCCCGTCTAATCTCAGGTACCGGTCGTTGTGTTTTTCAGCCAGCCAGTCGTAGCCGCGTTTCACGTCAAACCAGAATCTTCCCTTTTCTTTCTCAAGCCTGTCAAGCGACTTGTTTTCAAGCCTTTTGAAGACATCCTCCACCGTTATATCGAGGAGGAAGGTCAGATCGGGATAGATTCTTTTAATGGCGAAATCGTTGAGCTTCTCGACCGTGCCAGCCCCGAGACCGCGTCCGTAACCCTGATAGGCAACACTTGAATCGGCAAAGCGGTCTGCCAGAACGATGGCCCCGCTGTTTAGCGCAGGGATAATGATATCCTCCGTAACTTGTGCCCGTGATGCAAGGTATAATAAAACCTCGCTCCGGTCACAAATATCGGCTACCGGATCGAGGAGCACCCCGCGAATATCCTCTCCGAGTTTTGTGCAACCCGGCTCACGAAAGGTGACGACCTCTTTTCCCGTCTTCTCCAAACGCTGTTTGAGCAACTTGATCTGTGTGGTCTTGCCGCAACCGTCCAATCCCTCAAATGAGCAGAAAAATCCCTTCAAAACACCATCACTGTCCCTTAAAAACCCTTGTGCCGACAGAGTGATGCTTAACGGCGTTGAGCAGATTGTCTGCTTTGAAAAATTCGATAACCCTTATCTCAAGCCCCATCTTTCTGCAGATTGAAAAGGCCTCGATGTCCATAATGCTGAGGTTTTTCTCGATCGCCTCTTCAAACGTGAGTTCATCGTATTTCAACGCATCCGGTACTTGTCTGGGATCTTCTGAGAAGACACCGTCAACCTTTGTCGCCTTGATCACGATCTCAGCATCCATCTCAACTGCTCTGAGGACTGCAGCTGTATCCGTTGTGAAGAGGGGGTTACTGGTCCCGCCGCCGAAAACGACGATATTTCCGGCATCGAAGGCTGAATTGATCTCATCGTAATTGATCTTCTTCGTCGACTGGAGATCCACCACCTGTGAAAAGACGCGTGCCTTCATACCGGCCTTTTCAAGCATGGTTTTGATATAAATGGCATTGATGTTGGTGCCGAGCATGCCGATCTGATCCGCCATCTTTGTTTCAATACCCGCCAGGTCCTTACCTCTGAAGAGATTACCCGCCCCGATGACAACGCCAAGCGCAACACCTTCAGCCACCACCTTTTTCAACTCCTGTATCAGAAAGTCCGTTCTTTCTCCGGAAAAACCCTTTTCACCCTCTCCCGAAAGCGTCTCCCCGGACAGCTTTAAGAGTACTCTCTTGTACATCAAAACACCTCCCGCCTCTCTATAAAAAAAGAGGCAACACCTCTTTGTTAAAGGCGTGCCTCAACGATTAAAATCTATTCTCAGTCCTCTATGGCAACTCTTGCGAACCGGGTTACCTTAATCGGCAGATCCATGGCCTTGGAGGCCTCATCAACGAGTTCCTGTACGGTTCTGTCCTCATCAAGGGCGAAATTCTGACTCAGCAGGCATCTCTCCTCTTTGAATTTCCTGATCTTACCGTCCACGATCTTCTCGATGATGTGCTCGGGTTTTCCCGATTCCCTCATCTGGTCGGCATAGATGTCTCTCTCTTTTTTCAATACCTCTTCGGGAATATCCTCACCGGACACAAAATCGGGTGAGAAGGCCGCTATATGAAGACACAGGTTCTTTCCCAGCTGGTCAAGTGTCTCATCCTGTTTGTCACAGAGGATCTCAAGGGCCACCCCTATCTTGCCGGTGAAATGCGTGTAGTCATAGAGCTTTCCATTTCCTTTGAGGGTGAACTTGGCATAGTCACCAAACTGCATGTTCTCCCCCACTTTGGCGATGGCCTGTTTCAGAGAATCCTCGTTTGCCCCGGCCACATCTTCGGGAAGCGGTTCTGCCTTTTCAGTCTCCGGAACTGCATCTACAACGGATTCAATCATGTTGTTGGCCAATGTCTTAAATTCATCAGTTCGAGCAACGAAATCCGTCTCGCACATGACGGCGAGCATCGTGATATCTTTGCCCTCCTCTTTCTTCACGTTGACAACAAGCCCCTCTGTTGTGCTTCTACCGCTTTTCTTGGCCGCATCGGCAAGCCCTTTCTTTCTCAAAAAGTCAACGGCTGCTTCGACATCCCCGTCACTGCCTGCAAGGGCCTTTTTACAATCCAAAACACCCGCACCTGTCTTCGCACGGAGTTCCTTAATCTGTTCCATACTTACGCCCATTTTCAAATCATCCTTTCTATAATCACAAGTTTGTTTTCATATAAACATGATAAACCTGGCATCTTTTTATGCCACGACATTATACACTACAAAGGTTAAGTTTTTGTGAAAAGAAACAAACTCACAACTTGAGTGATCAAACCCGATCCTGAAAACCGGCCACCCCTTTCAAAGTCAGGGCGGGGTCCACTGTCTCGATGAACGAGCCCTCGAAACTGAAGAGTTTT
>CAZVWW010000004.1:57775-59402 GCA_964631265.1 uncultured Thermotogaceae bacterium | reverse complement strand
GTCGGGAATGGTTTCGATGGTGATATCATAAGTTTCACCGGCTGTGAAAATGTCCTCATAATCGCGCGTCACTTCAAGCCGGGGATCGTAGTCTTCCAGATATTTGTCAATGGCTTTAGGGGCAAAGGCCCGGATCACTCTTAAATACCAGTCATTTTTGTTGAGCAGTTTCTTCTCCCCGTCAACAAGGATATAGTTAAACTGCTGGTAGATCTTGAATTCGTTATCGGTGATATCGGCAATGCTCTCTGTGATGGTCGTGTACGTTCCGGCCGGTATGATTTCTCCCGAAAGGATTTGTGTGTTCGGAAAGTGCCTCTCCCGGGTTTCTTCAAAACCATTATCTGTTATTGTAAGTGTTCTCTCTGTAATGTCCGTTCCGTTTAAGATGGCCCTTTGTGTGATGGTATCGCTGTCCTGCGTAATATGAATAAAACCGGCCGCATCTATGGATAGTGGATTCATCTGCTTCCAGTATCCTGTCAGTTGAGGAATTTGACTCTCGATTGAGGTATAACAGCCTGTAAGAAGCAAGAGACTCAATATCAGTACCGTTAAGAAAAGCTTTCTTTTCATGGAATCACCCTTCGCCCGTTTTATGAAATTATATCATAAGTGCTTATCTTACTGCTCAGCAGAGAATATCCTCCACTCTTCTCTCAGATATTTTTGCATTTTATGAGAAGGTCAAGGCCCCTGGTTTTTTGATTTTTTCTTATAGAGTGTTTTTCCAACTCTTTGTATATGATCTTTCAGATCTTCATTATCAATTCTGTCATAGATGGAGATGTCAAATCGATAAGGGAGATACAATTCCTCAATTTTGTCTTGTATGGCAAAGATTGTTTGAAGGGTCAGGTTTTCACCAAAGAGGGTGATATCAATATCTGAGCCCTTTCGATAGGTCCCCTTTGCTCGGGAACCATACAAAACGACTTGATCAATTTCATCGAATTCAGAAAAAATGCTCTTCAACTCATCAATAATTCGGGTTCCTAAACCGTACAAGTTTCAAACCTCTTTTTCCTTTTCAATTTCAAGATTTTGGGATAATTCAATAAAAGCCGCTGCGTATTTGTTTTTGATTGCTACATAAATCTCATCAGCCGTATCTTCATTGTAGGTATGACTTGTCAATTGTCTGCTTTTCACGGCCTCCAGCAGATAAGCTCCTTTTTCAACCAGGCCCCTTTCAAAAGCCATTCTAAAAGCATCTTTACTGCCTTGTATATTCACTTCTCCTTTTGATTGGTAAAAATCCTTAATGGTTAACCAGGCAAGTTCGTAAGTATATTCAAATGCCTGGATAAAACCTTGCTTTTCAAGTTTGTTGAGCTCTCTTTTTTCAGAGATATTGATCGCTTCTCTCAGATTATCCAAAGCTTTCCTGTAATTTGAGAGCCTTTGAATCCATCTTATATCACTTTTCATTATGGTCCCCCCTATGAGAGTTTCGTTTAAGATGTGACTTTAGAGATGAATGCCCCTCCACTACATGATTATATCACTACTTCATCCAAGGGGAGAGATCCTCTGGTTCATGATAATATCTTCTGTACTAATGACGTTCCTTTTATCTTTTCCGTTCCCGGAGGCGAGTAGTCATACGCCTTGAACTTGAAATCCG
>CAZVWW010000004.1:45995-57675 GCA_964631265.1 uncultured Thermotogaceae bacterium | reverse complement strand
TTTATCTTTTCCGTTCCCGGAGGCGAGTAGTCATACGCCTTGAACTTGAAATCCGGGATCATCTCTTTCAGATGATACAATAGATTAGAAAAAAAGAGAAGGGGAGAAATAAAATGAAGAAAATTAGAAACTGGTTTTTATCCGGATTAAGCGTGATCCTTCCCATTGGGTTGACTGTATTTGTACTGTCAAAGCTTTTTCATTTTGTTGATGGCATACTCCAGAAATGGGTGATCAGAACAATCGGTTATGAAATTCCGGGATTAGGCCTCATACTGGTTGTGTTGATTGTATTGTTGGTTGGGATGATCACTTCAAACTTCCTGGGGAAAAAAATAGTAAAATACGGTGAGAAAATCATAGGGAAGATTCCACTGATCAGAACAATATTTAACCCGATTCAGGAAATCGTCAGTAATCTATCTGCCAAAAAGTCAGGGAGTTTTAAAAAAGTGGTGCTGATCGATTTTCCCATGGAAGGCAGGAAAAGCATTGGATTTATCACATCGGATCAGATCACTTTGAATGATGAAAAGAGAATGTGTGTGTTTATCCCCACAACACCGAATCCAACCAATGGGTACTTGATTATTGTTGAAAAAACAGCTGTTGAAGAACTGGATATCAACGTTGAAGAAGGGTTAAAAATGATTGTCTCGATGGGGAGCGCCATGAGCCATAATATTAGAACCGTTGAATCTTTCGGTGAAAACGGATAGCTTAGTTATTCAATACCGCCGGTATCACTTTTGCTCAAAACACTTTGCTTCCAATCACCAATCCGTTAATCCGGGCATCTCCCTCGATAGTGTCCGGACACTCTTTTTTTTATCACATCTGTCCCCTTATTTCTGTTGTTTCATTTGAGGGACGATCAGTTTATGACAAAAAACAGTGCGATCGATGATCGCACTGTTTTGATAGCTGGAAATGTTAAATTGCTTTATTCCATTGGTACCGTTGATATCGGCGCTGACATTGAATAGCGTGTCAACTCTGCAATCTTTCTTGGTAGATCTGTGTTGTCATAAAGCCCTGTGAACCTTTCTGCTCCAGGACCAAAAGCAAAGACCGGTACAGATGCTGCTGTATGGTCAAAGGTTGTCCAACCGATTTGAGCCTTGTTTGAAAGAACGCGGCCAAGACCATTTCCGAAACCGTAGCTTGATTTTTCAGCCTCTGCCTTGATGTAGTCGATCTCGTCCTGTGTCAGTTCCACACCAAAGTGTTCTTTAACCCCTTTTTGGAGTTCTTCAATGTTGTCAAGGCTGTATTCTGATGTGAACCAGTCAGCTGTCTTTGAATATTTTCTGATCATCGGGATATCCATTGTGTACCCACCGGATGAGAGCCCGAGTCCTCCGGTTTCATGGTCGGAAGTGACAATGATGAGTGTATCCGGGTTTTTCTCAGCGAATTCGAGGGCTACTTTAACCGTATTGTCGAATTCTACGGTCTCTTTCCACATACCGAAAACATCATTCCCGTGTCCTTCCCAGTCAATCTGTGAGCCTTCAACCATCAGGAAGAACGGGCTGTTCCCTGCTGAGAGGACTTCCAAAGCCTTTGACGTCATTTCAGGAAGCAACGGCTGGCCAGCTTCTTCTCTCTCAGTTGCTGCGGTAAGATGACTATATGCAAACAAACCGAGAAGTCTGCTGTTTTCATCCGGCTTGTAGGCCATTAAGTCCTCTTTTTTCTGAACAACGTCAAAGCCTTTTTCCTCGGCTTCCTTGAGCAGGTCTCTGCCATCTTCTCTTTTCCCGTCTTCAGGGATGAAATGTCTCCAACCGCCACCCATAGCAACAGTAAGCGGGCTCTCAACGAGGTGCTCGGCGATCTTGTTTGCTTCATATCTGCTCATGACATGTGCGTAGAAAGAGGCCGGTGTCGCATGCGTGACTCTGCTTGTTGCTATAACTCCTGTTTTAACTCCGTCTTCAGCGGCATATTCCGCGATGTTTTTAATAACTGTTCCGTCGGGAAGTATCCCTATCATGCCGTTGTTCGTCTTAAACCCCGTGGATAAAGCTGTTCCGGCAGCCGCAGAATCAGTTACATTGCTGTCGGCTGAATACGTCTGAATCGCTCCGAGATACGGTGCCTTGGTCATTGCGAGTGTTTCACCTTCAAGATATTGTGATAACAATACCTGATTGATGCCCATGCCGTCACCGATCAAAAGAATAACATTTTTCGGATAAGCGGCAAACATGATGGTCATGGACACTAACAACACGAGTACGATCAAAAGTAGTTTCTTTTTCATAAAAAATCCCTCCATTGTAAAGTTTTTAAAAGGCTCACAGGGTTAATATGATATCATTTTTCACCCCAAGTATTCAACCCCTCAGATCATCACTCATTGGCAATTACTACCGTTTATAAGAAATAAGAGGTGAATTCTTCCCTATTTCCCTTGTTTATGACATGAAACGTTCGAGATGTTGTTCAGTTCCACAGATACATGGAATGGTCTCTTGCTCAGGTGTCGCCGGCGGCGATATCATCCTGGCAATGGCGGTCCTTTCCATCATCGTCACGGCTCCCTTGGGAGCGATAGGCATTAAAAAAGCCGGGAATCACTGTTTGTCTGAGGATTAGAGAACGATTCTTCATCATCTTCCTCCGCTCTTTTTCTGGTTCTTAAAGCTCAAAACCTTCAGCTTTTACCAATATATCACTTTTGCACTCCCGCCTTTAACGCGTACGCCACTCCCCGGTTTAATGTCAATGGAATTGGTATCAATCAATAAAAATACATTGATACGAGATCTGATGTTGTGAACTGGTTATGCCTGTGATAAAATATGAATAACAGATCAGCTGTTAAAACAAAATGGAGAGGCTCAATGAGCACACATGAATATGATGAGAATACGAGACCAGACAGGGAGTTTGTTCCCGGAAAGCTGTCAAAGCTGGTTGATGGTAATCAATGCCGGCTACTTGACGGGCGTAGAACCACCGGTGTGATAGAAAAAGTCTTTGAAGATAGAGCCATGTTCAGATGGCGGATCACATAATATGAGGATTGTGGAAAAGACTGGGATTTACCCTGTGAATGTATTTCCCGCTTTCAATTTGAACGAGATGCTAAACAACTAAGCCAAAGGACAGCTAAAAAAATCAAAGAAAAATCGAAAACCTACAGGAGTGTTAAGATGTGGATTGAGTTTGTCGAGAACTATCCAATACTCTCAGCCATCCTTCAGTTTGCAATATTGGGGACTTTGGGGGAGTGGTTTGGAACCGCCGTTAGAAAAGGGAGATTTGTTGCCTACTCTCCGGTTGTTGTCATCGAAAAGGTAACAATATGGACGATGCTCGGTGTCATGCTTAAATATGTCTTTGTGGGTTTCGGAGGATTTGTCGATGCCCTGGTGGTTGAGGGAATGCTTCCGAGAATATTCCGGCCGTTTTTTATCTCCCTTTTCATGAACCTCCTGTTCGGCCCTGTTCAAATAACATTCCACCGGGTAATGGATAACTTTTTTAAAAAGGTTAATAACTGGAAGGGAATCAGGGGGGCACTGCTCACGATTTTCTGGTTCTGGATTCCGGCCCATACAATAACGTTTATGATGCCCATGGTCTGGCAGATAACGCTCGCTGCTGTATGGTCTGCTTGTCTCGGTATCATAATGGGGTTTTTCAACAGGAGGAAGAGAGCTGCTTACAACCATCGTCAGTAAATTTCAGACAATTGCTCTGCGCTGCCGTCAGATATCGTCCCCTTGAATGGTACAGTTTTTTGGCCCTTTGTGTGATGGTATCGCCATCTTGTGTAATATGGATAAACCCCGCCATATCCACGGATAGTGGATTCATTTGTTTCCGGTAGCCTGCCATTAACGGTATGGGGTGGTCTCTAATTCCGTTGTTACTGATACTCGGAATATGCGCCCGTCTTGTGTTTCTGGAGGTATCTCTGAATGCGATGAAGGACTTTGATTCTTTGTGTGAACTCATCGTCCGTTTCCATTTCAGCTTCTCCTGAGTTGAGAGCAACCTGTCTTTTCAGCTCGTTGATAAACCCAAAGGCTTTTTTCCTGGATAGATAACTGAAGGTATAGGTCCCTTTTGTTGTTTGAAGGGTCAATGTGGTGGTTGAGAATCTGCCGCTTTTCTCGCTGACGCCGGTTATATCTTCGCACGTGACTGCCTGGTGTCTTTTCCCCCGCCGTGAAAAGAGATGAAGCTTCCGGTCTGTGATGAGCAGCAGATGGATTTGTTTTCCGTATTTCCCGCGTGTGAGCGCTATGATGGTCTCATCTTCATCCAGATAGTCTCCGGTTCTTCCAAGGCCGTCAATGGCATCATAGTCGTTGTGATAGAGATTATCAACCCTGTTTTTTAATGCATGAGGTTTTGTCTCTTCGATGAAGGTGTTGGAGATGTATTCTTCAATTTCAATCCTCTTCTCCCTTTTTAGCCTGTAGCTATCTCCTTCTCGAATCACGATGTTGCGGTTTATAAGCGGGGCGATAATTGCTGGAAATGTCTTCTTAAAATCTGCATTTGAAGCGATGCCCAGCTGAAACTCACTGATCAGTGGCATGTATTCAGGCTTGAATGTTTCTTCGAGATTTGAGATGAGGGCTTGCTTGTTTAAGGGCTCATCTTTCAGGAGACCATAGATAATTGTTGCCATGAAGGCATTTTTCTTGACGTTCTGCCACTTTTTATCGATATGTCCGGAGTATTTGTCGAAGTCAATCTCTTCTCCCTGCATGGAGCTAAAGGTTTCTTTGAGTAAGTTAAAAGCATCAATGAAGATTCTAACGGCAATGTAGGCTCCAATAGCGGAATCAACGAAGTGGATGCCAAAGTTGGAAAAGATGGCTCCGGCTATGACAGCAGCTGCAACATAGATGTGGTTTTTCGAATCAATCGATTGGGATATCAGCGCCAGGCTTCTTTTTTTCTTACCCACAAATCGTTGATAAATCGAGAGGAGCACGGCAAAGACAAGGGCAATCGATTCAACAACGATCACTAGTCCGGGTCTTGTGATGCTTTCAGCTTCCCCCTGTAAGGCATTTATGATGCTGGTAAAACTGTCAACCCCAATACCGGCTGCTGTTGCAAACATCATGGCGGTGATAACAAAACTGCCGATTAATTCCTTTTTTTTCTTGACGCTCCAGTGAACCACTCCGGCAGTGACCGTGTCGAGGGCCGCATCCGTACCATCGGCAATAAGTCCAAGACTTCCGCTGATAAAACCGGTCAGCAGTTTGATGACAGCCAATATGGCGTCTATGATAACGGTGTTTCGGGTTGCTCCTTCTGCTGAGAGAATGTGCCGGTTGATCTGTTCGGTCTTCTCATTCAATCTTTTTTCTATTCCACCTGCTTCATTCAAACCGGCTTGTGTCAGTTGAAGCTGTTCATCTTGACGCTTGAGTAATCCTTTTGTTTGAAAGATCTCAATCTGCTGGTCAATGGATTTAAAATAATCATCTCTTCTTTTTTGTGCATGTGTATCGTGATGAGTATGATCAAACCCGTATCCAAACTGTGAAGCAAATTTAAAAAAATGCTCTTTAACTTCTCTTTTGGTCATAGGGCCCTTTTTTTTCAGGATCAAGAGAACCAAATGGCCTTCATCTCTTCTTGACATCGATAAACCCCCTAAAACATCTAAATAATCAGGCTAATATTCATAGGCTAGTATACAATAAAATCAGTAGATTATCAACCGTTGATATCCTGTCACTAAATTAAAGTGTATAATGAAAGTATCAACAACTAAGATGGTCAGAAAAACGAAAAAGAGAGGTGTTTAAGGTGTTCCGTGATATGCGCAGAAAAAATCAGAATTTATCATCTGACGAGTGTGTTGCTATCCTGAAAAAAGCAACATCCGGGGTGCTGGCTGTTTCAGGAGATAACCAATACCCGTATGCCGTTCCTTTAAGCTACGTTTATAGCAAAGGTAAGCTGTACTTCCATTGTGCCAAAAAGGGACACAAACTGGATGCTCTTGCTGGAAATGATAAGGTTTCCTTTTGTGTAATCGATCAGGACAACGTTATACCCAATGAATATACAACTTATTTTCGAAGTGTCATCCTTTTCGGAAGAGCCCGGATTTTAGCCGGTGAAACCGAAAAACGGCAGGCATTGGAGCTTTTGGCCGCCAAGTATTCACCAGACCACAAACAAGGCCGCTTAAAGGAAATCGACGAGCAACTTAGAAATGTTTCTATGGTGGAGATAACGGTGGAACATCTCTCGGGAAAAGAATCAGCTGAACTGGCGAAAGAAAAAACTGAAGGAGGGCATTGAAACGAACACGGTCAGTCTTGCTTTAAAAACCAAGTATGACTTCTTTCGAGACAGAGGCATTTAACCGGCAATATTTTAAAATCAGAGGCGTTGGTGCTTAATGACAGCGCTATTCAGATTTTTAATGAACGAAAGAGCACGTCACATTAAATAACACCGTCTTAAGAAGACCCTGATGAAGCTGCGGCCGCTGCCGACGAAGCACTGATGGCTGCGATCATGGCGATTTGTTGAGCCACGATGATGGTTTGGACAGAGACCTGCAGGGTTGTAGACAGCACCTCGTTTCCCTTTTGATTAACGCTTTCATTGGCAATCAGGGCAGAGGCTATCAGGATGTTCATCCCTTTTCCCAGCCATTTATAGCCTTTTTGATCTTTCAAATAACGGGCAACTTCCACCAGATCATCAACAGCCTCTTCTTTCAGCAGGCTCATCAGGGCAATCGCTGAATAATAATCCGTTCCGACTTTCAGTTTGTTGTCTTTCAGAATGTCATAGATTTTACGGCATTTCTGAACAGATTCAGTAACGTTACCCGGATCAAAGGACAGGATATGGGACATCATCTGTAAGCCGTTTGACTTTTTAAAGCCCGCCTTATCCAGAGCCTGATAATATTTTTCAATGGTTTCCGAACGGCTGTTGACATTTGCCAGTAGGATGGCCAGGGCATAATCATCACCACCGGTCAGGAACCAGTGATTGGATTTCATCTCTTTATAGAGAACATGGGCCTTTTTCAGAAAAACCTCAACATCATGCCCCTTATGTACTTTGCTCAAGGTGTATAGAGTGGCGGGGAGATAATTCCCGCTCTTGAATCCCGCCTCTTTTGCAGGCTTAAGATGGTTGATCATAAACTGAAGTTTTGCGTAGGGATCATCACTTTCCGACGCCACGAGCCCGCAAATGATAAACTCACTTGTGCCTCTTAAAGGTGAAAACAGACGGGTGTTATCTTTGAGATACTGTTTAAGATGCTTAAGCTGTTCCACATTCAGGATTCGATCGTTTAAGGTATAATTTAAAGCCACCAGATGCCGGGACAGATGATGTTCCCACCTGAAATTGGATTTGAGCGTTTTATCATTTTTCAGTAACTGGTGAATTTTCGATTCGTAGATTGGTTTCATTCTGATAACCCCTTTTGTTTTTTTATTGATTAAGTCGGTTCGGTTGCGAGATCTGATTGATTATAACAAATCAAATCTTTTCTCAGTATGATCCAGATCGAACTGCTTTAAAAGTTTTTTCGCCCTTTCCTCTCTTTCCCCTGTTTTGACGGAAAAAACTATGCTGTTGGCAGCCAGAAAGCCGTCATAATCTTTTTTTAGCTGACTTATAGTGATGATGTCCATGAACCCCCTCGCCTTTTGTTTGATCACTATCGGTTAAATCGTTGATCATTTCAGCCATCCGATGCAGTTTTTCCGCATTGACCTGATAATGCACAAAATAACCGGACTTCTCCCCGTAAATGATGCCGGCTTCCCGTAAAATTTTCAAATGTTGGGAAACGCCGGACTCAGTAATGTTTAACTTCCTTGAAAGCGCTCTAACGCAGTATGGCTACAGTTTATCGAGGAAGTAACCGAACGCCTATAACACTCCTTCATAAAATAAAAAGGAAATCTCTTTCAGGGTGTATTTTTGGGGGGTATAGTCTTTTTCCATTAGGAAGTGATAAAACTCCTCATCCAGTGGATAAATGCCTTTTTGTTCCTTGGAATCAGCATCCAGTCTGTATCTCAGGAATTTGGCGAATCCCTCCACCAGGTTCTCTTCGCAGAATGCCCGCCAGTTGTAGCTTTGTTTCAGATTTTCGTTGGTTTGCCAGTATTCGTAAAAGTCTTGCTTTGTTTTCAATCTTTCTGACAGGTCGATAAAGTCCCTTTCTTTGGTGAACTGCTGAAAGAAGTTGTGGGCGTACTCGTGAAGCGGAGTTGAGTAGAGGTCTTTCAGCTCTTTGACAGAAGCCTGGAGCGTGGATATTTTCTTTCCGCCTGATGTGAATCCCCAGGCGCCGATGCTTCTGAAGGTGAAGTAAAAAACACATTCGTAATCACCGAGGGACATTCCCGTCCAGGTTTCAAGGTATTCAAACGGGTTGGGCAACGGATCGCTTTCAGTTGTCAATTTAACAGCCCGTTGGGCAAGTTCTTCGCGATTCTCTTCAAAGTAGCTTTTAAAACACTTCTCATAAAAGCCCTCAACCAGCGCTCTTAAATCGCCTTTCACGCCCATGGGGATGTTAAAACTGAAGAAGAGCTTGCTCTTAATGGCATTGATATCCGCATCATCAGAGAGTTCAGTCATCGCTTTCAGCAACCTCCAGGTATTGACTGTTGAGAAAACCTTTTCCAATTTTTCCTTTTCTTCGGTTGTGAACTGGTTGTAAGTCGAAACCAGCCAGTTGTATCTTGCCTCGTCTTTGCCGGAATAATAAGATTTCCATTTTTCAGGAACCAGCACATTGGCAATATAGATCTCATTTAAACTGCTGATGAGGGTCATTTTCAACGTTGGCGGCTTGACGAAAACACCGTTTTTTACACCGGCAAGGCTGAATGTGGTTAGTAAAAACATCACGAATAGAATGGGGAGCGCTTTTTTCAACAGCATCACACCTTTCTTAAAATGGATTTTTGTTCAGCAGATTATAGCATTCTTTGACCCTTTGTTTGTTAATCAAAATAAAGGGTCAAAAAAGGCAAGAAAAAAGGGACAAGATCTTTGTTCCCCGTTTTGTTTTCGTCCGGAAGCTATCAGAGGTGATGATACGATTGCCGGAACCGGTACAACCAGAAGTGGAAGTGAACCTACTTTTAATCAAGGGTCTAGGTTAAGGGGGTTATATTCTATGTGTGTTGGAAAGAATCGGTTTGAAGATGAATACTCCTTTCTGCGAAACGGTGAAAGATCATGTTGATCAGTGCTTGATTTGGTATCGTAACCGTTGCCGGCTCTTCCGGAAGGAACACTCGTTCAGAAACTACTGACCGTTAAGATATTTTAAAAAGCTGGTCAAATCCTCTATATCTATCTTCCCATCCATGGGTCTTGAACAATCGTATCTTACAGCGTATGCAACGGGGACTTCATCCGTTCCGATTTGCTGGATCAACAAGTTATAATCCACCCCGTCAACCTTGTTATCATTGTTAAAATCGAAGTGTTCGGCGGTTCGATTATCCAATTCAAAATAAGAAACGGTCATCAAATCACTTTCAATCATCCAGTTTTGAATTTCACAACCGTTATACGCTTTTTCACTGGCAATGGGTTGAATATAATATCCGTTCCATCCCCAGGCGGTGTTCCAGCTGTTTTTGATCACCCAGAATTCAGTGGCTTCCCATGTTTCGTAACCATTGGGATCATCAACAACCACACTTACAAGGTTTCCGGGAATCCAGCCCAATAGTTTCAGGGCTTGAATATCCAGCCAACCGACAAGTGTAACGCAATGACCGCCCGTATAACCGGACCGGGTGGGGATATAAACGCCGGAATGATAGGAATATAAATCCTGAGGGACTTTTATACTGACTGCTAACGCACCAAATTTCACTAAAGTTTCTTTGATTGAATTGACATAATGGTCTCTTGAATCATAATAATACTGATAATCATAATCTACAGGAATCGTCAGAGTCTTAATGCTTCTTTCCAGATGATCCTCCCATTGATTGTTGGTTGGATTCCAGCGGATGTAATCACTGAAATCAAATTTTCTGTAAGGGAAATCCGTTTCCAACGGGATACCGTATCGGATGAGATTGTAAGTTGCAAAAAACTTGTTGCCCCCCTTGTCTTTCGCAGAGTCTTGAATGATGGGATCGGATTCGGACGACTGAGTATCGGCATTGTAGAACCAGTGTCGATAAATCTCCCAGTCAATATTGTGATAGGCAACAAATTGCTCGGAAAAATCATAGCAATCATCCTGGAAATCCTGAGGAAAGAATGATTCTGAAATAATCTTCTGCCCTTCCTGAACCATCTTAGCGCTTTCAAAAGAAGAAACAACCCCAAACGCCCAACAACTTCCATGGGTTGCTTGATCTTTAACTGAAGAATGAGTGGTGATAAACCTTGAAGGTAGTTCAATATCACCGATGGCCTTATAAACACATTGAGAAGATTGAAAAAAAGACGCTTGTGCTGTAGCCCGTTGGTTGACATCTTCTTTTTCTAACAATTGCAGTTCTCCCGCCCAATTTTCATAGACAAAATCAAGCTCCTCAACCCCGTTGGCTCCATATCGTTTTAAAACCTCTGGCACTTTTGCCATCCAAGGGGCGTTCCTTTCTTCGATTTGTTTCTGAACCCGCTTGCATTCTTGTTGCGCTTGCAGGAGCAGCTCGGAAGAAAATATCGTTAACGGTATACAAAAAGCCAACATAATCGTTATGATAATTGTTTTCATTGTCAACCTCCTATTGGGTTGGAATATGGATGATTGAGTGATCCACCTGAACCCCGTCTATGGTCCGATTATCCTGATCTCTTAAATATAGTCCACTGTACGGGATCACAAAGTACAATCCATACTTAAGTGATGACACATCAAGGGCAAGCTCCAGCGTGACAAGTACCTCCGTTCCTTCAACAGTGTTGTTGTCATTTTCCACAAAAGCCCGTGAAAAAGAAAGCCCCCAGTAGGTTTCTTTGTAAAATGAAAAGTCTTCATACCCTTGTCTGAAATGAGGGAATTTCACTGAGGTTATCGACGCGGCTTCAAACAGCAGGTCCAGTCCAAACTGTAAATACATCAGTTCACTGTTTCGGGTGGTGTCGTTTTGAAAATAATCGTGAACCGGTTGTGAACAGTACTGTTTCAGGTTATTTCCGGTGAAATGAAGGGTGACGCTGCCGGATGCGTTTTCTGTGGGCAGGTTTAAATCAGTGACGTGTAGTGCAATCATCGGTGTCTCATCGCTGGTGTATCGTTCATCGAGTCTGAAACGGATATTGCCCGCATTCCCCCAGGTGCCCAATTCACTTTGACCCTGGACATAAATGTTATAGGCTTTACCGATTTCGAATAAATCGTAGAAGACATCGTTGATACTGACGCGTCTGTCCGAGACAAAAAACGATCGCTTATTGTCGGGAAGAGAAATCCATGCCTTTTCCCGGGCTTCTGGATCCGTGTAGGGAGAAACCCTCTTAAATCCACCTTCACCATCCAGCACCAGGTATTTTCCCCAATCATCATCGTATTCAAGGATGGCGAAGCGTTGTGCTGAAATGACGTATGTGTTATAAGTCCAGTAAACCAGGGCATTACGGCCCATCGGGGCTGCACTGCCATCGATGGCATATTCTCTGTCAGCGGTGTTGATTTCCACTGTGGGACCATCAAGATTGACTGAGAAAA
>CAZVWW010000004.1:0-45895 GCA_964631265.1 uncultured Thermotogaceae bacterium | reverse complement strand
CGCATTTTCCGTTATTACCAAAAGCACTATCCGTTCATTTAGTTAAGTGGAATAAACTATATTATATTCTTATGGTATAATCTAATATACTAATATGAGAACGGGTGTTTGTGATGAATCTCGAAAAATTCTTTGATATTCAAAATAGAATAGCAAGCACCACTCCCTTAAGTTTTAAAAGGAGCTTATATAACAAAATACCGTGGCAAAAGAGAATGCTCGGCATATATGGCCCCCGGGGAGTCGGAAAGACAACAATGATTCTTCAATACTGCATAGAAAACTTGAAGCAGGATGAATACCTGTACTTATCCGGTGATAATCCCTTTGTGTCTATTGAAGGGATTTACAATATTGGAGATTACTTTTTTAAATATGGCGGGAAGACCTTAATTGTCGATGAGGTTCATCGACTGGATAACTGGTCGAGTCACGTTAAAGCCCTTTATGATGCGTTTCCGGGAAAAAGAATCATTATCAGCGGGAGCTCTGCATACAAGCTACTTGGCGGGAACGCCGACCTTTCGAGGAGGGTTTTGTTTTATAAACTGGATATTCTTTCTTTCCGGGAATACATTCACTTTTTTCTTGATACCGGGTTCCCTGAAATAAGCTTTGAAGAAATGGTTTTTAATCATGCTGAAATTGCAAGATCTGTTCAGAAAATCGAACCTCTTAAACACTTCAGGGATTATTTAAGGCACGGATGTTTTCCCATGCAGGAAGAAGAAGTTTATCTCTTCAAAAGGTTTATGAATATCATTGACAAGAGCCTTTACGAGGATGTAGCCGATGATATTAAAAACAAAAATGTATCGGTTTTAAAGAAGATTCTGGCATTTTTTGCAACAAGCACCGTTCCGTCTGTGTCACCTAATAAACTATCCAATGATCTTGATATTTCAAAGGTGACCCTTTACCACTATTTGGATTTGATTGAACGAGCCGGACTTTTGAGAAAGTACCTCCCTTTTGGATCGGGGAAAAAGAAGATAAGAAGCGGTGAGAAGGTTTTTTTGTCGAACACGAATTTTTATTATGCGTTATTTGAAACTCAATGGAAACAGTCAGAGAACAAGGGAACTTTAAGAGAAGCCTTTTTTACCAGCCAGGCTGATTTTCTTGGCCTTGAGATTCCGGAAAGAGCAGATTTTGTAGTGAATGGACGGACTTTTATCGAAATCGGAGGAAAGTCAAAAACAGCCAAACAGATAGCCGGTATGGAGGATGCTTATTTGCTGAAAGATGATATTGAAACCGGTTACGGAAAACACATTCCGCTTTACCTCGCAGGGTTTTTGAGATAGTTTTTTGAGCAGACAAGAACTGTGTCATCCTGACGATTGTTGGGGTTTCATCTTAATGCCGGTAACCACTGAAATTGATGAATGATGTGTGGACAAATCATCAAGGTCCAACTGATGGATATCCCTTACACCGCACATCCTTGTTATTGTTTCAAGTTCCTTTTTGGTGACGTTTAGGAAATTATTCAATCGGTTTGCTGATTCCATCACATCAATTCTCGATCGCAGAAGCGGGTCATGTGTTGTTATACCGGTGGGACAAAGGCCGGTGTTACAAATTCTGTATTGTTCACAGCCAATGGCCATTAAGGCTGCCGTTCCGATGGCAACGGCATCTGCTCCCATAGCGATGGCTTTGGCAAAATCGGTTGATATTCTCAGACCTCCGGTGATGATCAGGGAAATATCCTTTACTCCTCCTCGTTCAAGAAATTGTCTGGCCCTTGCCAGTGCCATTATTGTCGGCACAGAGGCTGAATCCTTAATAAACTTATTAACCGAACCGGTTGCGCCCCCTTTGCCATCAATCGTGATAAAATCCGGTTCTGCTTCCAATATGACAGCCAGGTCTTTTTCAACATTTCCGGCGGCGATTTTAACGCCAATAGGTTTTTCGCCGGCCATTTCACGTAGTTCCTTTATCTTCTTCGCTAAAGACTTCGAATCATAGATATCCGGATATCTGGCCGGAGTGATGATGTCCTGGTCTTTTGACCGTTTTCTGATGGCTGCTATTTCATCTGTGATTTTCCGAGCAGGGAAATGTCCACCTATCCCGGGCTTAACGGCCTGGCCGATTTTTATCTCGACCGCATCACATTGCCTTAAAATTGTTTCTGTGAAAGAATATTCGTTCTGAACATACTCGAAAATATATTGATGCGATTGCTTCATGGATTCCTCAAGAACTCCCCCTTCTCCTGAACACATTGCTGTTCGTGCCGTTGCGCTGCCCCTTGAAAGAGCGAGTTTGGCCTCTCTGGATAAAGCACCATATGACATGTGAGTGATGTAAACCGGCGTTGATAACTTGAGGGGGTTTTCGGCCCTTTTACCGATGACCGTCTCTATTCTGACGGGTTCATCTTCGTTTATTGGCAGTTTAGATAACTGAGCGCCGGATATGGTGATAGCCTCCCATTTTGGATTTTCAATAGTTGTTCCCATTGGTTCGTTGATAGAATCTCCCGTTGAAGCGATATGTTGAATCTGGTCCATATGTTTTTCGGCCGTCTTTTCGGTATGGTTGGAAAATCGTTGTTGTTTTTCATCGTTAAAGTTGTTGTACCAATGTGTACCATCGCAAAACGGCTTGTTTTTCGATCCGCCGCATCTACAGAGTGTGTAATGATCAGAGGTTTGTGGTTGACTGCCTTTTTCATCATAAAAATCTGTATTGCCTTTCACTTCATAAGGACCGTTTCTTTTCATGGAAATCTCTTCTGATTCTTCCCAGTCTGTTTGAACTGTACCATTTTTTTCATAACCCAAAGCACCGGAAGGGCACATCCTAATGACTCTGATAATCTCATCAGCCGGTGCAGCATTCGGGTCGATCCAGGGTTCTTTTCCCTGCCGGAAAACCTGCGGGAGATTGTCTGTGCAAAACCCCCGGTGAGAACAGACACCCCGGTTATCCCTTATTGTAATGTCCTTTCCGATGTATCTGTCTACGATATCAGGTTGCCTGTCTTCAAGCTTTTTTGATTTGAATCCGTATTCAATATGCGATTTATCACAAAAGGGTTTATTCCGAGATTTCCCACATCGACAAAGTTGCACTTTATCGTCTGTCTTGAGTTCGTTGCCTTCAGTACTGTGTATGACGGAAGCGTTTCTCAAGGTGAAGGGACCATCTTTGTTCGCCCGGATTTTCATGGAACTCTCTTTCATACAAATCACCTCTAATGGTTTTCAATTTGCCAGATATCTTCATTAATAGTCATTATTTTAGTATACACCATCAAATGCCCTGATGGAAGTCGCTTTTTGGTATAATGAGGGAGAAGTAAGAAAGGATAACAGAACAAGAAAAGAAACAGATGGATAAATAAAAGCAATGACAAAAAGGAGAGAAAGAAATGATTCTTGGTATTAGTGGCAGTGGTCGGAAAAATAAGATGATACATCAAGCTATACAGGAAATAATGAACAGATTGGAAAAGCCTGGCCAG
Source organism: uncultured Thermotogaceae bacterium (assembly GCA_964631265.1). GTDB lineage: Bacteria > Thermotogota > Thermotogae > MWEM01 > MWEM01 > CAZVWW01. The sequence continues at coordinate 42,414 of CAZVWW010000004.1, read as the reverse complement.
ATCATCTCATTAGCCGGCAAGAAAATTAATGGGTGTAATGGGTGTACTGGGTGCGCAGAAGACAATATTTGCAAACAAATCGATGACTGGAATGAGATTGCGCGTATGATGATCCAGGCTGATATCATCATATTTGGAGCTCCCAATTATTATGGAATGATAAATGCACTAGCCCATGCATGTCTGGAGAGGACCTTCAGTTTTAGGCACAGAGGTTCATTTACACTGGAAGACAAAATTGGGGTTTCACTAAGTACAAATCGGAATTATACGACATCGGACCCTGTAAAATCGAAGATTCAATTGTTTATGAAAACAAACAAAATGAAAGTTTTAGGCCATGTGACGGTGGGTTGTTATGATCAGTGTTATGAATGTGGGTTCGGAGAGTTATGTGAAGTGGGGAATGTTGTCAGAAAACACGGGAAACTGGAAAAGATTGAAAAAAAGCATTTACCACCCGAAGTTCAGGATCAACCGGAAACAATGCAAGAGATTCAATCTATTGCTCATAAAATCAACAATTTTACTTTGCAGAGTTTTTGAGATAAAGATTTATGATTATAAAGTGTGGCAAGAATAGAGGGAGAAACAGAAATCCAAAGGCCGATTAAAACAATTCCATTTGCTGTTCCTGCAAGCGTTCTTTGAAAGTCCTCATATAAGAAAATAAGCTGTTTGTGTTACAGTCCATTCCATGTTCTTTGCAGGTGGAACGGACCAATTGCAGGAGTTTTCTGTTGTTCGGCGAGGGGATTTCATAAGCGTTACCAAAATGCCTGATGTATTGGTGCTTGAGACCGGGGAAGTGTTCGTCCAATTTTTTGTAGTAATATTGCCGGTCCCCGTCGCGCAATGTAAGCCCCATATTAAAACAGAGAATTCCACGGACCTTTGATTGGATGCAATGATCCAAAAGTCCTTTCACATTTTCTTCCGTATCGTTGATAAAGGGCAGGATCGGTGTCATCCAGACGATGGTGGGTATTCTTTCGTTATGCATAATTTTCAAAACTTCCACTCTTCTGTGGGTTGTGCACACATAAGGTTCCAATTTGGCACAGAGTTCTTCATCATAAGTGGTCAACGTCATTTGAACAACACATTTGGCGTTTTTGTTGATCTGCTTCAGGAGTTTCAGGTCTCTCAAAATCATGTCTGATTTGGTTTGAATGGCGAGACCAAAACCGTAATGCTCAATGATTTCAAGACATTTCCGAGTTAAACCTCTTTGTTTTTCTTCATGCACATAGGGATCGCTCATCCCGCCCGTTCCAATCATGCATTTTTTCCGTTTGCGCCTGAGCGTTTCTTCCAAAAGTTCGGCGGCATTCACTTTGACTTCCACATCTTCAAACGCATGTTGAATCTGGTAACAAGTACTGCGTGCATCGCAATATATGCACCCATGGGTACAGCCACGGTAGATGTTCATGCCGTTGTTTGAAGAGAGAATTCCTTTTGCCTTCTTTTCGTGCATCCTATCACCACCCTCTGTGATTACTCTATCATACAATGTTGACAGTCTTTGTCAACAAAATTATCCCGCTATAGCCCCCTTTATTTTTTTTGAAGAACATTTTTCTTCAGCGTATGCGGGCGGATACACCGGTCCGCCCGCGTTTTTTCAGAATTCCCTGATTATTCCCCTTCAATACACTTCAGAACATTCCTGATAGATTCCAGGGCTTCCACCGGTAATGAATTGAGTGTTCCTGCAGCTAAATTTTTTTGTTCCAGGAATGCCACTCTGTCCTTCAGCCTTTCAACAAACTGACTTTTGTATTCTTCGTCTGTGAAATCGGGGAGGTAATCTTCTATTTCCATAATCTCAAAATCATCAAAGGGGTCCCATTGCTTGAACTGAGCTGTGCTTTCCACAATCTTTTCAAGGCTTTCTAACGTTATTTCCTTAGAGACCTTTTTCCATTTGAAATATCCCGTGTTAAAGATGTAACAATCCACATCCATTTTCTCAAACAACTCCTTGAAACGATTGTAATCGTTCTCCAGATGATACGTTCGGAAGGGGTTGGCATAGGGTTCTATGACCAGTGCATCCGGATCAACCCCGGGAGCCAGCCGTTCGGCAGAAGTCCGTTTTGTGGCAAGGGTTGCACCCAAAGTCGCAGCCAAAACGGGATTGGTTACCTTTAACACGGGTGGCAATGTAGGATCCTTCATCAGCCAGATGATGGCGTTAACCGGTTCTGCTAACTTGTCCACCCGGTTCTTTGACCAAAGTTTGGATTTAATAGCCCTCCCGTTTCCGTTTCGCATATCCTCGGTCACAATGACGATCCGCCCGTCTTTGTCTTTTACAGCGGCGTTATTCTGAACAGAAAGGAGAAAATCGTTTTCCGGCGATTCAACGGGATAATCAGCGGTCTTATCAAAATATGAGGGCTCCAAAGCAACAGATGACCCGTTTTCTGAATTGATCACAAAGGCATCGTCATGAAGAACTGTGATATCATATTTTCCCCGATGCTTGGCGTGAGTGATGGTGGATTTTCCCGAACCCGAAAGCCCGAAAACCCCTACAACGTACTTACGCCCGTCTTCAAGATTATATCGCTTCTGACCCCCATGGCACGAGGCAAATCCATTTCGATTAGCCGTTCCCCAAGCGAGGGTCAACGTTCCCTTTTTGAATTCTCCGAAATAGCGCATACCCAGAATGGCCGCACAGTTGTGCTCGGAATCAAAAAAGGTTAGTCCCAATGGATGTTCCTCATGTTTCCAGTCGGGATCAGAGAAGACATAAATATCGCCTTCCGTTTCAAAGATCCTGGATTTTCTGTACATCTCTACATAATGCTCATTAATCGGCTGGAAATTGAGCAGCCAATTGTAAAGAATATTTTCATGTCCTTGGGGAATCAGGAGATGAGCCCTCACCATAAAATCTTCATGCAGTCCGATGTACGCCTGAGCATGGTACATCTTCTTAAATCGTGTGTGATAGATAGCCTCCCGCAGTTTGGCAGCATATTCTTCTTCGTCAACATTTGGTGATCCGGCTATTCTCCTGGCTGCGGCACATCTACCGGTAACAGCCCCGTCGTTAAACAACAACACCCTTGAATCGGGATCCAACCCCAGTTTTTCAGGTTCGTAAATCTTTACATCCGTAACGATGGTTCCCGGCGAGTTCTTTGCCAAATCATAGGCTTCTCTCAGTGAATTGACATTGTGCACATGATTGGCATAAAACGGTGTTTTAACAGTGACTCTGAACTTTGAAAATATCGGATTCTCTTTTGTGATGACTGATTGCGGATAATGTGAAACTGTTGCCATAAAAAAACCTCCCCTGTATTGAACTATATATCTATTATACAGCTTCAAAATGCAATGTACAAATTCATCTGTTTAACGGAGAATTTTTTTTATTTCTCCACGGGGAAGGTACTTTTGGTGATCCAGCCATTGCATGGTTCTGCTGCAAAAAGGGTTACGCAGCTGTGGAATCATGATATAATTTCTTTAAGAGGTGATCCTCATGAAAAGACTGCCGATTGGGATTAGTGATTTTGAGGAATTAGTTAAGAATAATTATTATTTCGTAGATACAACCAGGATGATCGGGGATATTTACAGAGATGGTTCAAAAATCCTTTTATTGACTCGTCCCAGGCGTTTCGGGAAGACGCTGAATATGAGTATGTTATCTTACTTTTTTGATAATCGGAAAAAGACTCCTGAGTTATTTGAGGGGTTGGATGTCTCCGATGATATTGAGCTAATGAGCGCTTTAAATGCTCATCCAACTATTTTTCTTTCATTTAAAGATATTAAAGATCGGTATTGGGATTCAGCACAAATACAGCTAAAGAGTCTTTTTTCCAGACTTTATGATGAGAATTTCGAAAGGATAAAAAACACTTTGAGAAGTGATGTGGAAAAACAGTATTATGATGACATCAGAAATAAAAAAGCGCTATTGGCTGAATACAAGGCATCTCTTTTTAATTTAACGGAATACTTGCATCGAGCCTATCAAAAGCCGGTAATATTGATTATTGATGAGTATGATGTTCCTATTCAAAGTGGTTGGAGTTATGGATACTACGATGATGTGATAGATTTTATGCAGGGACTGCTTTCAGGGGCTTTGAAGGATAATTCTTTTTTATTTAAAGGTGTTTTGACCGGTATTTATCGAGTTGCAAAAGAGAGTATTTTTTCCGGGTTAAATAATTTAAATGTGTTTACTGTAATGAATAAAGAATATGCCACATATTTCGGGTTTACTGAATCTGAAGTGGAAGAATTGTTTAAAGATTTTGATGTGAATGCAGAGGATCGAGAGAAGATTAAACGCTGGTATAACGGATATAATTTTGGTGGTCATGTTGTTTATAATCCCTGGTCTCTGTTGAATTATTTGAGGTTTAAGGATTTGAAGCCTTATTGGATCAATACGTCATCCAATAATCTGATCATCGAACAGATCGAGAAGAATATGCTGAATGATGAAACTTTTAGAATTTCTGTGGAAGAACTAATAGGGGGCAACAAGATTGTAAAGAGAATTGATGATGCCTCTGCCTTAAGGGAGTTGGATAATGATCCGGACAGTATATGGACACTCTTTTTGTTTAGCGGGTATTTAAAAGCTGAGAATAAACACTATCATGAACAAACGGAGGAATATCTTTATGATTGTTCTGTGCCAAATACAGAAGTCTTAAGGTTTTACAAAAAGACAGTGATTAACTGGTTGCAAAAACCAGCCAGGAACATCCTCTACGATCTTGCTGATCCCCTGATTAAAGGTGATGGTGAAAAGTTTTGTGAAAAGCTGAAGAAGTATGTGATGAATACACTGAGTTATTACGATTTAAAGGGAGAGCCTGAAAACACTTATCATATGATTATATTAGGGATGTTTGCCCATTTGACGGGGGGATATTGGGTTTTATCCAACCGGGAATCCGGTAAGGGCCGGTACGATATTTGTTTGAAGGCTAAGAACAAGGATGATTACAGTGCGGTGATTGAGATTAAATCCAAAGGGACCGAAAAGACGGCAGAAAACGCCATGAATCAAATTGAGGATAAAGTGTATGTTCAGGAATTGTCCTCTGAAGGGTACAACAGGATTCTGAAAATTTCTCTTGCCGTTGACGGGAAGGAGATTGAAGCGATGGTGGTAAGAGACGGAGATTAGCTAAAAAGCAAAGAGGGCCGGTTCTGTTTGCATACTGAGATACCAATCGCTCATGGGACTGGGTATGGAACGAGAAAGTTATCAACAAGGATGATACCGCGAATGCGTTTATAAAATAACAACTTCCAGAAAGCTGCGGGTTTCAGAGAATGAAGTGTGCCCCCAGTTCTTTTCTTTTTCAGAGTATTGCCATTATCTGAATTGCGAAGCAATTGATAGATTACCTTTCATAATGCTGTTTATTCAGGTCTGAATCCTTCTAATCCCATTTCTTTCAATTTGACAATTACCAACAATAAGCATATCATAGTCATGAAATCGATTTCGAAAACGATTTCACGTAACAAACGGAGGTGATGTCTTGAAAAAAACGGGAATCTTTAATGCTCAAATCGCATCTGCTGTTTCTTCGATGGGTCACAAGGATAAACTGGCCATCGTCGATATGGGATTTCCCATTCCGGTGGTTGCCAATAAGTGTGACCTCGTTGTCGAAAAGGGCTCTCCTGGCTTTTTTGATATTATCAACATGGTTCTAAAAGAACTGATGGTGGAAAAGATCATCGTTGCTGATGAGATGAGAGATGAAAACGTAAGGTACTATCATCAGTTAAAAGAGCTGTTTCAAGAGAAGGAAGTTGAGCTTATCAGTCATGAAAGACTAAAAGAAATCGCCAATGATTCCAGGATTATTATCAGAACCGGTGAAGACACCCCTTATTCAAATGTCATCTTAGTTTCCGGTGTGATATTCTGATGCTGCTTGAAATGAAGACCATCACAAAAAGCTTCCCCGGGGTTTTAGCCCTTGACAGAGTTGATTTTACGCTTGATAAAGGAGAGATACATGCACTGCTCGGTGAGAATGGCGCGGGTAAGAGTACCCTCATTAAGGTCCTTGGAGGGGTCCATCAACCGGAGAACGGGGAAATGCTGTTAAATGGGGAAAGGGTTGTTTTTCCAAACCCCCATGCCTCTCAGCAAAAGGGCATTGCAATCATTCATCAGGAACTAATGCTGGCTGAAAATCTCACCATAGCAGAAAATATCTTTCTCGGAAAGGAACCGGGCAATGCCTTCGACACAAAATATAAGGTGATGTTGAAAGAATCAAGGAGATACCTTGAGATGCTGGATTTTCAAATCGATCCGGGAACAAGGGTGAGTGAGTTAAACGTATCTGAGAAGCAGCTCGTTGAGATCTCAAAGGCCCTTGCCTACAATGCGAAAATCATAGTGATGGATGAACCCACAGCAACAATTACACAACATGAAGTGGGAAAACTATTTGACATCATCAGAAATCTCAGTGACAACGGGATTTCCATAATCTTCATTACGCACAGACTCGCAGAGGTCTATCAGATTGCCGACCGGGTGACGGTCTTGAGGGACGGACAATACATCGGGACGGATACCGTTGGTAACATGGATGAGAACAAGGTTGTTAAGATGATGGTGGGCCGGGAAATTGAGGATATGTATCCGAAATACAACAAACCCGGGGAGAGTGTTGTTTTTTCAGTTCGAAATATCGATGTGGAAGGGTTAAAAGAGCCGGTCAGTTTTGATGTTCGTAAAGGTGAGATATATGGCATAACCGGGCTGGTGGGAAGCGGAAAATCGGAGCTTGCGCTTGGCCTCTTCGGTGCTCGTAAAAACTCGTTTGAAGAAATGGTTATTAACGGAATCAAATTGGACACCGTTGATTCACCATCAGATGCCCTGGAAAACGGTATTTCAATCGTTCCGGAAGACAGAAAGAATCAGGGACTGATCCTGCCGTTTGATATCACCACAAATCTTGCCCTCCCCAACGTGAAGAACTTCGGCAGTTTCCTGAATGTGCTTTGGAAAAAGATCAGGAAAAGAACACGTGAGGAGATTAAGCGGTTCAACATCAAAACACCGGGAGAAGGGCAACTCGTACAAAACTTGTCAGGAGGCAATCAACAGAAGGTTGTACTGGCCAAATTCCTCATGCAAAATCCGAAGATTGTCATCTTTGTGGAACCCACAAGAGGGATAGATGTGGGAGCGAAGATTGAAGTGTACAACCTGATCAATGAACTTGCCAACAAGGGAATCGGGGTTATCTTTATTTCATCTGAGATTCCCGAAATTGTCAGCCTCTGTGACAGAGCCATGGTAATGCACAGGGGAAAGAAGGTGTATGTTCTCAACAGGGATGAACTAACACCGGAAAACATACTAAAAGCAGGGACGGGATTGGTGGAAAATGAATAGATTATTACCTGGCTTCTTCAACTTTTTGAGAAAAAACCCGGCGCTCGTTGGGATAATCGGGGTTTCAATAGCCCTCTCAATCATTACAGACAGCTTTCTGAGTGTGTATAACATCATCAATGTCTTCAGACAGACCTCCATCATGGCCATTATCGGTTTTGGAATGACGATGGTCATCATCAGTGGCGGCATAGACCTCTCGGTCGGATCGGTGCTTGCGCTTTCAGCCGGTATATCGGCGTCAATCCTCAGCGGCGGGAATGTCTTTCTGGGTATTTTGGCAGCAATAGGGGTTGGAGCAGCTGCCGGGGCCTTCAACGGGTTAATGATAACCAAGGGAAAACTTCAACCTTTCATTGTCACACTGGCCATGATGGCAATCGCAAGGAGTTTAACACTGGGTTATATGGAAGGCATGCCCATATCCGGTTTCCCGGATTCATTCAGTTTTATCGGGCGCGGTGTGGTCGGTGGAATCCCAATGCCGATTATCCTGCTTTTCGCCATCTTCATATTGAGTTTCTACATCTTGAAGAAAACCCGTCTGGGCCTTTATATCTATTCAATAGGAGGCAATGAGGAAGCCACAAAACTCAGCGGTATCAACGTTGATAAATATAAGATCTATGTTTACGTGATTTCAGGTGTATTTGCAGCCGTAAGCGGAATGATTCTTGCAGGAAGACTCAACAGCGCCCAGCCCACATTCGGTACGGGGTATGAACTTGACGCCATTGCAACCGTGGTTCTTGGCGGTGCAAGCCTTAAAGGTGGGAAAGGAACTGTCTATGGTACTTTGTTCGGGGCTTTACTGATGGGAATCATTAAGAATGGAATGAATCTGATGGGTGTTTCACCCTTTTATCAGGATGCCGTTAAAGGTGCCATCATATTGATTGCCGTATTAATGGAGAGAAAGGAATAACCAACCTTAGGAGGTGTGTTCATGAGAAAGTTGCTCATTGTAATCATGATCGTCGGACTGTTGTCAGTTGGATTTGCCGCAAAAGTGGGACTCTCAGTTTCAACCCTTAACAATCCCTTTTTTGTAACACTGAAAAACGGTGCAGAGGAGAAAGCCGCTGATCTGGGAGTGGAAATAACGGTTGTGGATGCGAGAGATAATGCAGCAAAGCAGTTGAATGACATCCAGGATCTGATTCAGAGAAAGGTCGATCTTCTAATCATCAATCCAACAGACAGCGATGCCATCGTAACAGCTATTGAAGATGCAAACAACGCAGGGATTCCGGTTATCACCGTGGATCGTGGCGCTAACGGGGGAGATGTTCTGGTTCATATTGCTTCCGATAATGTTGCCGGAGGTGCTATGGCCGCGGAATTTCTCGCCGGAAAGATCCATCAGAAAGGGAAGGTTGTAGAACTCGTCGGAATTCCAGGAACTTCAGCTGCAAGAGACCGTGGAAAGGGTTTTGAAACAAAACTGAAAGACTATCCCGATATAGAACTTGTTGCAAAACAGAGTGCTAACTTCAACCGTGCAGAGGGTTTGAAGGTAATGGAAAACATCCTGCAGGCCCATCCTGATATTGATGCTGTCTTTGCCCAGAATGATGGCATGGCTCTTGGCGCGGTTGAGGCCCTTAGAGCTGCAGGAAAACTGGATGAGGTTGTTGTTGTCGGGTTTGACGCGATCGATGATGCCGTTAAGGCCGTGGAAAAGGGAGAGATGGCCGGAACGATAGCTCAACAGCCTGCCCTTATGGGAGAGATGGCTGTTGAAAAGGCCTACAACTTCCTGGAAACCGGTACTGTTTATATACCTGTAGATCTGAAAGTAGTTCAATAAGTCATTTTAACATTGCAGAGGAGGGGGTACCCCTCTTCTGCTTTTTACATTCTTAAGATGGAGCTGATTTAGAATGATTGGCATTATAGGTAGTTCAAATGTTGATATCGTTTATGAAGTCCCGCATTTCACAAAACCGGGAGAGACGCAAAGAGCTAAGACGCTGAACTATTATTTCGGCGGTAAGGGCGCTAATCAGGCCATGACATGTGCCCGCCTTTCGAAGAGGGAAACGTTTTTCTGCAGTCTTGTCGGGAATGACAGTTCGGGAGAAGACTATCTCAAACGATTTGAAGAGGCAAAGATCTCAGGCGTTCGAAAATCGGAGACAAAGACCGGCAGTGCCTTTATCGAAGTCAGTGAAGAAGGCGAGAACCGGATTGTCATATACGGGGGAGCCAACGACCTGCTCGATCGCTCGGATATTGATGATTTTCTTGAAAAGTACGGAAGCTTTTTTTCCATTGCGCTCTTACAGAACGAGGTTCCTTTAGAAACGGTTGAATATGCAATAAAAACTCTCAGAACTGCCGGGAAGTCCATCATTTACGATCCGGCACCAAAGGAAAAGACATCGCTTGAAATCCTGGACAATGTTGACTTCTTAACGCCGAATGAAACGGAATTTGCCTTTCTTTATGATAAAATATTCGGGAGCGATGAAAGGACAACAAGGGAAAAGGCGATACGATTCCGGAGTGAGTTGAATGTGAAACATCTTATCCTTAAAAACGGAAAAAGACCGGTACTGTTGATTGATAATCACAACAATATTACAGAGATTAACCCGCCAACAGTCAGGGCACTCGATTCTACAGCTGCCGGGGATGTCTTTAACGGTGCATTTGCCGTCGGTCTTTCCCGAAATATGAGCAAAAGAGATGCTCTGAAATTTGCTGTAAAAGCCGCTTCGTTATCAGTGACTCGAAGAGGGGCGCAACCATCTATCCCGCCCATTGAAGAGGTCGAATGACAGGAGGTTTGTGAATGAAAACACCCACCATGAAGCAGGTTGCCAAGTTGGCTGGCGTTTCATCATCAACCGTCTCGAGAGTGATCAATGATTCAGCCCCTGTCAATGAGGAACTCCATATAAGAGTCATGAATGCAGTTGAAGCACTGGGCTATTCTCCGGACCAGATTGCCAGAAGCCTTCGAAAAGGAAAGACAAATGTTGTTGGCGTTATCATACCGAATATCACCAATCCCTTTTTCCCCATTATTGTAAAGGGAGCGGAGGATTATCTGCGAAAACAGAATTATGTGATGATGCTCGGCAATTCCGACTTTGATTTGAAGATGGAAAAAAAGCTCTTCAACACATTAAAATCCAAGAATGTGGATGGGTTGCTCTTTGTAGGAAGCGGAGGCAAGACGCCCTTCATAGATAACCTCGAAAACCGAAAAAGAATTGTCTTCATCGACAGAATATACGATAATATTGACAAGAATTATGTTATCGTCGATAATATCGAAGGGATGAACGACCTGGTCGCTTATCTGATTAACTTGAATCACCGGTCTTTTCTAATGATAAACGGAAAAAAGGGAACCTATACAGCCGAGAAGAGACGGGAAGGGTTCGAACTCGCTCTGAGAAAAGCCGATATCAAGAACTATAAGATGGTCTATTCCGGTTTTTCATATGAAGAGGGATTTGAAACGGCTAAATCTCTTAAAAAGATACCTGATGCAATCGTATGCGGGGACGATATCATTGCATTTGGCGTCATCGATTCATTGAGAAAACGCGGGGTGCGTGTTCCCGGGGATGTAAGTGTTACCGGTTTTGACGATCTGATATTCAGCTCAAAATTCACCCCGCCTTTGACGACCATGCGTCAACCCATATACGAACTGGGTTATGAAGCCGCCAGGCTTCTTGTGAAGATCATCAATGATAAGCCTGTTAAGAAGAACCGGATCGTTCTGCCAACGAAGCTAATCCCCAGAAAAACCACAGCTGAAAGGGTTATATAACCTCAAACTCAGTCCGGTTTCTGCCTCTTTCTTTGGCCCTGTATAAGGCCTTATCGGCAATCCGCATCAATTCTTCAAATTCATCTGTGTTACCAGGTTCAGTTTTACCGATGCCAACAGAGATAGTGATATAATCGGCGATCGGCGAGTTTCTGTTTGGAACTGCCATTTGTTCAACACTTTTTCTGCAGGCTTCTGCGAGTTGAATGACGCCCTCTTTTTGCGATTCCGGTATTATAGCCACGAATTCGTCTCCGCCGTACCTTGCAAAGAGGTCTGTGGGTCTTTTAAAAACAGATGCGAGTGTTCCGGCTGCTTTTTTAAGGAGTTGATCACCTTCCAGATGTCCTTTTGAATCGTTGTAGTATTTGAAATAATCAATATCAAGGATGATTAATGAAATCGGGTATCCCTTTCTGACGGCTCTCTTCCACTCTCTCTTAATAGCGAGATTGAACCCTCGTCTGTTTGGAAGCCCTGTCAGTTCATCCGTTACTGAAACCCTTTCAAGTTTATGACTGAGTACTATGTATTTCTCACGACTCTCTAACACGGTTTTCTCCCAGAGCCATTTTTCAGTTATATCCTGACCTGAACAAACAACATATTCAACATTCCCGTCTGCGTCTAATTTAGGGGTCTTTGTGATGGCAATCAACCTTTTCTCACCTCTGGAATTCGGCAGCCATTCATCTACCTGAACAGAGTTTCCCGCGTTAAAAACTTTCTTGTTTGCTTCGATGATTGCCTCGGCTATCTGTTCTGAAAAGACTTGTTTTATATCCTTAAACTCAATCTCTTCTTTCAAGAGACCTAAAAACCCGGCATGAGCTTCATTGATCGCTCCATAAGTTCTTTCATCTTTTAAGTACCAGATCTGAGTTGGAATGTTTTCAATTAAAATTCTGTGATTTTCCTCTCTTCTTTTCTTATCCACATCGTATATGACGCCGAGCGCTCTAACCGGTTGATTGTCTTTTGTTCTTTCATACGTCTTGCCTTTGACTGAAAACCATTTATAACGACCATCTTTACACTTCATTCTGAATTCCTCAGGTGCAGGCTGATCGTTCTCCACGTAGTTGTTAATCCTCTTGATCAGGCCGTTTCTGTCATCGGGATGAATAAGATTCATCCAGGCATCCATCTCTGGTTTTATGTCCCCTGTCTCATAGCCCATCATTCTGTGTGCTGTTGGATTAAAATAGGCATAACCGGTCTTTAGATTCCAGTCCCAGAAACCGAGATCTCCTGCATCTAAAGCAAGCTCCATTCTTCTTTTCAACTTTTCGGATTCCTTTTGCCTTTCTTTGATTTCGGAGATATCTCTGAACAGGGTGGTGAAATAGCCCGGCTCACAGGAAAATACATCCACTGATAACCATTTTCCAAAGACAGAAGAATACTCTTCAATATTATCGCTGACCCCCTCCAAGGCAACACGTCCGAAAATGTCTATCCAGTCGATCTGATCGTTGATGATTCCCGGTAACACTTCGGTGACTCGCTTATTTAAAATCTCCTGCTTTTTCATTCCGGTTATCTTCTCGAATGCCGGATTGATCTCTAAAAAGATAAAATCCACGGATCGTCCTTGACTGTCTTTTATTATCTGATGTCTCGCAAACCCCAGTTTTGTCTTTTCCAATACCTTTCCGGACCAGTTTTTAGTCTGGATTGTTGATCACCCCCTGAATCATTCTGTTTGTTGATAAGCTTAATCAATCAAAGATCATAAAAAGGCTTCAGGTACTCTGATGGCAAAGCGACAGAGTACCTCCCCGGTTAAAGGGCTTTGAAGTAGTTCAGCCTCCAGCTCCCGCTCAAACAAATGCTCATAAAGAGTCTTTGCAAATCCGGCACTGCAGTAACACCAGTCGGGATCGATATCAACAAGACCGTTTTTCAGATGCTCTCTGACAAAACCGCAATGGCAGGCATGATACCTCTTCTTCTCAACCACTTTTGCTTTGATGAACGCTGAGGGATTGTAGGGGATTTTGGTAACGTAGATCTTGTCGTTGTGCCTTACCCCTCCCAGTATTTCCGGGTTTTCTCTGACAAACGAAACGACTTCAGGGGTTATGAGTTGCTCAAACCATATTGTCCCTTCGTCTGCATGTTGTTGAAGCGTTTCAACAGAGCGCTCATGATGTGCCCGGAGATAATCATCAAGTGTTTCGGACTGTAGAAAATGTTCTTTTTCCTTTTCAAAAGCCTCTTTTGGGATTTGATGATTGTTTCCCGCCAGGACCCATCTTGCTTCTTCAGTTGACAGGACTCTCTTAAGGAGCTTCATAAAAGTTTGTATAAATGGCGGATAGGCTGAAGGGGAACTCCCGAGAGGAGGAGATGAGATATTCTGTATATCCTCGAGAACGTTTTCTTCTTTTAAAATCATGCCGGCCCGTTTCCGGATGTTTTCGATCACACCTCTTACGCCCAGCAATTGAGTGAAATAGATGTAAAGATCTCTTCTGTCGATGGAATGGAAATAATACGCCAGTAAAGCCAGTCTTGTATAGCTGTTTTCTCCTTTTGAGATTAAACGGTCAACGTGTTCCTGAACAACTTTCTTTTCAGTATTCTCAGGGGTTAGACCTGCTCTGTTGAGATCTTTTCCCATGGTCATAACATAATCGATTCCGTTTTCGATGAGCTCTTTTTCAAGGTGTTTCTTTTTACAAAAGCGTAAGTATTTATCTTTATTCATAGGGACCTCCGGAATAAACCACACCATGAGGAGATTGTGGTTGGTTTATGGTTATATTTAAAAGATGCCTGAATCGATAGACACATTATTATACATTATTCCCGCTACGAGGATGTTAAATATATTGAAAGAAAGCCATCTTAGTTGGAAAAAAGCGTATCAACTTCAAGATTATTTTCTTGATTGGATTATGCTATAATATCAATTGAAATCTAAAAAAGTTTAGTAGCAGGCTTTTAAAGAAACACAATTTAAAACTATATTTCATTGGCTTCGCACCATTATTCTATCTCATTTTTACATGGTGGAAAGAAGATGAGAAATATGCATAGAAGAACATTTTTGGGAATCATCATCATTGCGTTGTTGGGCGCCTTTATTCTTTCCTATTTAGTCTTCATCACCTTTAATCAAGAAGAGACCCGACAGGAAAAGATCAGTGTCGGGGTTTCCCACTCAGAGAGTTCATTCCTTTTGTATCTCAGTAAGGAACTTGGCCTTTTTTCCGAGAACGGATTAGAGGTAACCTTACACAAAACCGATTCGGGCGTTGAGGCGATGCAGGCCCTCATCGAGGACCGGGTGGATATATCGACAGCGTCTGAGTTTGTAGCTGTTAATTTTATCAGCAAAAATCCTGAACTTCAAATCATCTCTACAATCGATTTCCCGAGACTGATCCATTTAATCGTTAAGAAAGAGTCGATGGATAATGAAAAGCTCAATCTGAGTAACCTGAAGATTGGAGTCAAACACAAAAGTCTTGCCGAATTTCAGATTCAAAAATTCAATATCTTGAACGATATCCCTCATGATAATGTTGACTATATTGATATCAATCCTGATGAGATGCTTGCTGCTCTAAAGAAGGGGAGCCTTGACGGGGTTGTAGTCTGGCAGCCTTACGTTAACAAAATCAGGGAAGCATTAGGAAAACAGATTCAAACAGTCAACATCCAAGCCGACTGCCTCTCTTATTTTCTTTTAATCACCAAAGAAAACAACCTGCGTGAAAGAAGAGCCGTTCCACTGCTTCGTTCGTTAAAAGAAGCAGAGAGGTTTTTATATTCCTCCGATAGTAAGAAAACGAATGAGGAGCAAGTATTGAAGATTTTCAAGGATACGTATGATTACAAAGAAACCCATGCCAGACACGCCTTGAAGGACAACGATTACAAAGTCAGTCTGCCTCAAACGGTGTTGATCTCAATGGAATCCGAGAGGAATTGGCTGATCGAAAAAGGGGTTGAGGGTATTAAACCCGGAGATTATAATTACCTGGATAACATTGAAGAGAAATACCTGAAGGCAGTTGATCCGGATTCGGTCAGTATCTATTAAAACACTTTTGAGAAAAGGCGGGATGCATTCAAATTATGAGAATTAAAACAGAGACGAGAATCTTCATAATCATATCCATGGGTTTGATGGTTTTCCTTTTTCTTTCACTCATCACCTCGCATTTTAACATTCTCAATCACATCAAGAAGAGCGAGTCCATTGATGAGATCGCAAGACGAGTATTCATCATCAAATCGCTTTCGGATGATATATCAATTATGGAGTATGACGAGAGGATCACTGAGCAACTGGATAAAAACATTCGCGAGTTAAATTCGCTGATTGCGTTTCAGAAAAGAGCGTTTGAGGATCACGAGGAAAGAAAAATACTGGACAATATTGCTCTTGGTCTGGATCATTTTGAAAACAGCGTAAAAGACCTTTACTCAAACGGGAGAGATGGCCAGAAAAAGAGAAGTATTCTCTATGAGGAGATCACGATCGGTTCGCTCAGGATGTATGAGCTATCACTTGAATTAAAACGGAAGATACATGCTCAATTACTTAAAAAGAAAAATGAAGACTCCGTTGTTTTATTCCTCTTCGGGTCTCTTCTCCTTTTTTTAGTCTTCTTTGTCTCCATACGAATTGTTAAAAAAATATTAAAACCGCTGTTTGAAATAGATGATCATATTGAAAGATATACGGACTCTCTTGATTACGAAGAAATAGAAATCAAAGAAGACAATGAAATCGGAGACTTCAAGAAGACCCTCAATGAAATGCACAGAAAACTGAAAAAAACGTTGGTTTCAAGAGACAAGCTAAACAAACAGTTGACCCTGAATACACAATATTCTCGGGAGCTGAAAAAGGAGAAAGACATTGCCAGGGAAATGGAAAAAAAGGCCAATATAGCAGACGAGGCTAAATCGGCATTTCTCACTAATCTGAGCCATGAAATAAGAACGCCTTTAACGGGGATTATGGCCACCCTCGAATTACTCAAGAATGAGATAACAGACGAGGAACAACTTTCTCTACTGGACATGTCTTACAACTCTTCACTTCAACTGAAGAACATTTTCGACGAGCTGTATGATGTCGTCAAATTCAGGACCGGGAAGATCACTCTTGATAAAACTACCTTTGATATTTACGAATTATTGGCAGAAATCCATGACACTTTCAAATTATCTGCAAAAGAGAAGGGGATTGAATTTAAGTATGAAATAGAGGAAATACCACAAATGATTATCAGCGATAAAACGAGGATAAGACAGATATTGAACAACCTTGTGGGCAATGCCGTTAAGTTTACGCAGACTGGAACGGTTAAACTGGCCGCCGTTTTTAAAAGAACGGATAAGGCTACAGGACAAATCCTCTTTTCCATCTCCGATACGGGGATTGGAATGAGTGAGGAAGTACAGAGAAATATCTATAAGCTCTTTTACCAGGCGGATTTAAGCCTGACTAAACCATTCGAAGGATTGGGTCTGGGTATCCCCATTGTTGGGAAAATAGTTGAGAAGATGAACGGTAAAATATTCCTGAACAGTACCGAGGGAAAGGGATCAATCTTTAAGGTGTATATTCCCGTCCGATATTTCGGGCATTCTGAAGAAAAAAACGGGTTCAACCAGAAAGCGTTCAGCCCTGAAAAACGGATTTTGGTCGTTGATGATTCGATGATCAACCGGTTTATCGTGAAGAAGATACTCCATAAATACGGACTGAAATATGATGAGGCCTATGATGGGTTTAACGCCCTTGAGAAATTCGAGAACGAAGAGTACGATCTGGTATTACTCGATATTCAGATGCCGTTAATGGATGGATTTGAAGTAAGAGAAAAGATGTATGAGTTGAATTCTGATGTTCCAGTTCTGGCTTTAACGGTTTACGCGAGTGCTGATGATAAAAAGAAAATACTCGGGGCCGGTTTTGACGATTATCTGTCAAAGCCGTTTGAGGCAGAAGAACTCATTGAAATGATCAAAAAGAATTTGCTTAATTGAGTGGTATTTGTTATAATCAATCTGTTTATCATTTTTTTATAAAATTACTCAAACATTTTTCACTGATAACCTTTTTTGTTTGCTCCAAGATGTTTATTCCGGAGGTTGAAGTATATGAATAAAAAGCCCTCTAACTTCAACTGGCAGCCCATACTTGTGCTCCTTTTTTCCCTTTTCTTTTTGACAGTTCTTTTTGCATCAGAAGAGGTGGTTGATGTCAAGGTCGGGATATATGAAAACCGTCCGAAGATCTTTACGGATAAAAACAACAACCCATCGGGCTTCTGGACAGAGATCATTCAGTATGTCGGCGATGAAGAGGGCTGGCAGCTGGAATTTGTTCAGGGGAAATGGGAGCAATGCCTTGAACGTCTTGAAAAGGCTGAAATTGACCTGATGCCGGATGTTGCCTACACTGAAAACAGAAGTAAACGATTTGTTTTTTCCTCCGAAGAGGTTTACACCAGCTGGTCCGGTATCTATATAAGAAAAGATGTTGATATACAGTCTGTTCTTGACATTGATGATAAGAAGATCGCCGTTTTAAAGAACAGTGTCAACTATGTGGGCCCGAAGGGGCTGAAGGGTATTGTTAAGGCCTTCAACATTGACTGTCAGTTCCTTGAGAAAGACAGTTATAATGCAGTCTTTAAAGCGGTGGAAAACGGGGAGGCAGATGCTGGCGCTGCCAGTAAGGATTTTGCGATTCGAAATTTATCAAAATTCAATCTTGTCAACACCCCGATCGTTTTTCAACCTTCCAGTCTTTATTTTGCCTTTCCCAAAGATTCGAGCCTGACCCCTCTTTTACAAGAAAGGATAGACTATCATATCCGTGAACTGAAAAAAGACGAAGACTCTGTTTATTATCAGGCTCTCAACAGGTGGTTTTCAAGTGATTCAGAGGGCAGTCCGATTTTTCAATGGCTTATATGGGCGCTCGTAATAAGCGGTGGTGTCATTCTGCTGTTGTTTGTCGGGAGTCTGCTGCTCAGGGCAAAGGTACAATCAAGAACCCGTGAACTGACAAAAGAGATTAACGAAAGAAAACGGGTGGAAAAAGAACTTCAAAATCACCAAAAACAACTGGAGGAAAAAGTGGCTGAACGAACGGCCGAATTAAAACGTTCAAACAAAGAGCTTGAACTCTTCGCCTATATCACCTCTCACGACCTTCAGGAACCCCTCAGAATGGTGACAAGTTATCTTCAGTTAATCGAAAAACGCTACAGGGATAAACTGGATGAGGATGCCGTTGTCTTCATCGATTTTGCCGTGAACGGGGCAAAGCGTATGCAGACTCTTATTAACGATCTCCTGAAGTATTCAAGAGTAAGGACCAAAGGCCGGGAGTTTAAACCGGTTGATTGCGAGAAAGTAATGAACGATACCTTAAAAAACCTGGAGATTTCCATTGAGGAAAGCGATGCCGAGATAACACGCACATCTCTGCCGACTGTGATCGGAGATGAGACCCAGCTCAGACAGCTGTTCCAGAATTTCATCGGGAATGCCATTAAATTTCGGGGAAAAGAGCCGTTAAAGATCCATGTTAGTGCTGAAGAGATGGAAAAGGATTGGAGATTCGTTGTCAGGGATAATGGGATCGGAATTGAACCTCAATATTTTGAACGAATATTCAGGGTTTTTCAACGATTACATGCGAGAGATGAATTTCCCGGTAACGGGATAGGGCTGGCTGTCTGTAAAAAGATTGTGGAACGTCATGGCGGAACAATAGAGGTTGAATCAGAGGTAAACGCCGGGACCACCTTCATTTTCACAATACGAAAAGAGGAGGAGGAAAATGATCGGAGAGAGTAGAACCAGTGCCATTGAAATACTGTTGGTTGAGGATAATCCGGGGGACCAGAGATTGACCCAGGAGGCCCTTAAAGAGGGGAAGATTCGGAATAATCTGTATATTGTTGAAGATGGACAGGGCGCGATGGATTTTCTGAAAAAAGAGGGAGACTTCCGGGAGATGCCACGGCCGGATCTCATCCTTCTGGATTTGAATCTGCCTAAAATGAGCGGTCAGGAGGTTCTCAGCCGAATAAAGGTCGATGAAGAACTGAAAACGATTCCGGTTGTTATCCTCACTACATCCAATGCAGATGAGGATATATTGAAGGCTTATAATCTTAACGCCAACTGTTATATAACAAAGCCGGTGGACTTCGACCAGTTCATTACGGTTGTCAATAAGATACAGGAGTTCTGGTTCACCATTGTAAAACTTCCGGGGGAATGATATGGATGAATGGAAAAGAGATAAAGATTCTGCAGATTGAAGATAATCCGGGTGATATTCGGCTGATACATGAGATGCTGAAAGACTCCATAACTTTGAATTATGCCTTTGAAACAGCCGGAACATTGGAGGAAGGCAAAGAGCGGATCTCCGGAGAGGATATAGATGTGGTGCTGCTTGATCTGGGGCTTTCCGAAAGCTATGGGCTTGATACGCTTCGGGAATTATTGTCAACCGAAATGAAGATACCTGTTGTAATCGTTATGACCATCATGGATGATGAGGAAACGGGAATCAACGCTGTAAAAGAGGGGGCTCAGGACTACCTGATCAAGGGCCAGATCAACAGTCAGTTGCTGGGTCGTTCCATTCTATACGCTCTTGAACGGAATGAAGCTAAGGAAAAGCTTCAAAAGGCACATGATGAACTGGAGGACAAAGTCAGAGAACGGACCCGGGAATTGGAAAAGGCGAAAGAAGCAGCAGAAGTTGCAAGCAAGGCTAAATCAAGATTTTTGGCCAATATGAGTCATGAAATAAGAACCCCCATGAACGGAGTCATCGGAATGACCAATCTTCTGGCCGACACCAATCTGGATGGTGAACAAAGGCAGTACCTTGATTTCGTCCGTTTGTCGGCACAGAATATGATGAGAATTATCAACGATATACTGGACATTGCCAAACTTGAATCAGGAAAGCTGGAATTGTCTATCAAGAAATTTGAGCTGAGAAGTATGATGAACAATATCCTCACAATGCTCCGTTCCAGCGCTGACAAAAAAGGTCTTCATGTTCAATTCAGCATAGATGAAAGGCTTCCGAAATTCTTAATGGGGGATGAACTCAGAATCAGGCAGATTATGACGAATTTAGTGGATAATGCCGTAAAATTTACAAATGAGGGGCTCATCGATATCAGTTTGAAAGAACTAAACGAACAGGGACAAGCTCATGAGATCGAGTTTTCTGTCTCTGATACCGGTATCGGTATACCCGAAGACATCCGGAAAAAGCTCTTCACGCCCTTCGTACAGGGTGATGTGAGTTCCACCAAGGTTTACCAGGGAACCGGACTCGGCCTTGCGATTTCAAAAGAGCTTGTTGAAATGATGGAAGGGTCTATCGATTTTGACAGTACACCCGGAAAGGGAAGCCGTTTCTATTTCAGGATCAGACTCAATGAAAATCCTTCTTCATCTTTGTGATTTTTACCGGCGCTTTCATTTGCATTATGATAAAATAAACGAGTACCATAAAATCTATGGAGAGGGTGGTTAGAATGTCTGTACTGGAGAATCTTGAGCCGCAACCGGTACTCAAACACTTTGAAGCGATCAGTTCGATACCGAGATGTTCGGGCAACGAACAGGCGATCAGTGATTATCTCGTTGAATTTGCAAAAGAAAACGGGCTTGAAGTATATCAAGATGAGGTTTTAAATGTTTATATCCGAAAGAATGCATCGCCGGGTTATGAGAACATGTCTCCTGTCATACTGCAGGGGCATATGGATATGGTCTGTGAGAAAAACGGAGCTGTTATCCACGATTTTTCAAAAGACCCGTTAAAGCTCAAGGTGGAAGAGGATTATCTGACAGCAGAGGGGACAACTTTGGGAGCCGATGATGGTATAGCTGTTGCGTATTGCATGGCCATACTTGAATCCGATGATATTCAGCATCCCCCTCTTGAGGTAATCATAACGACACAAGAGGAGACGGGGCTTGTCGGTGCTTCAAAAGTGGACGGATCTAAGTTCGGGGGTAAAACGCTTATCAACATCGATGGTGAAAAAGAGGGTGTATTTCTTGTCAGTTGTGCCGGAGGCACCCGAACCAAGTTGTTTCTGCCTTTGAATAAAAAGAAGCAGCAGAAGAAGCGAAAACGCTATTCGCTTGAAATCGGCGGATTAAAGGGAGGGCATTCGGGAGCGGATATCGACCTGGGACGTTTAAACGCCAATTGTTTGATGGGGAGACTGCTTAACGACCTGAAAAAAGAGATTAAGTATTATCTATACAGCGTTGAAGGTGGATCAAAGATGAATGCAATCCCGAGAGAGTCAGCAGCCAAAATCGGGATAAAGGCTAACAGAACAAAGTCGCTTGAGAAGTTTGTGGAACGTTGGGAAGAGAAGATCGGACAGGAATACGGGGATGTCGAACCGGATTTCCATCTTCAATTAAAGCATGAGGGGCAGATTGAAAAGAGGCCTTTGTCAAAGAAGATCAGAAACCGGATCATACATATTCTGATGACCCTTCCCAATGGTATCAACACGATGAGCCCGCGTCTGAAGGGTCTGGTCGAGAGTTCCAACAATCTTGGTGTTGTAACGTTCCAGAAAGAGCAGATTGTATTTGAGAATGCTGTCCGCAGCTCGTCGGAAACGAGGAAGAAAGAAATCCTCAATCATATGCAGGAGATCGCTGACTTTACAAAGGCAGAGATCATAACGGATGTTGATTATCCGGGCTGGGAATACAGTGAACATTCACCCGTCAGAGAGCTGATGAGAAAGGTTTATGAGGAAAAATATGATAAAGAACCTGTTATTACGGCCATTCATGCAGGTCTTGAGTGCGGTATTCTGATGGATGTTATCGGACAGCTGGATATGATTTCTATCGGGCCGGACATGGAGGATGTTCATACCCCGGATGAGCGGATCAGCCTTTCATCGGTTAAACGAACGTATGAATTTCTGCTGGAGACTTTGAGAAAGACAACGGAATTGAATCAATAACTGTCTATTGACGAGATTAAAAACAGGGAGTTGACATAAAATTGAGTAAAAGAGAATACAGAGATCAGATGATCAAGGATGCCGGAGATTTAATAGATTTCATCGATGACTGCCCGAGCCGATTTCATGTAGTGAACAAGATAGCCAGTCTACTTGAGTTAACGGATGTGGAGGAACTGGATATCAAGCGCAACTGGCAACTTGAAAAAGGCGGGACCTATTTTTTGAGAGTAAACGATTCCGCATTGGTTGCCTTTTATGTCGGTACAGGAGACGTTGCCAATGAAGGCTTCAAGATTGTAGGAGCCCATACGGATTCTCCGGCCATCCGGATTAAACCGAACCCCGTTATGAAGGTTGAAGATCATTATGCCAAGTTCAACACCGAATTGTACGGGGGACCTATAGTGCACACATGGTTCGACAGACCACTTGGCTTTGCCGGCAGGATAACCTTGAAGGATAAGACTCCAACCGGAATCAGATCTGAATTGGTTGAGATAAAGGATAAAAAGGTCATCATTCCCAACCTGGCCATCCATATGAACCGGGAGGTCAACAAGCAATTTTCACCGGATAAACAGAAAGAACTCACTCCGCTGGCTGCGAATCTCAATGAAAGTCTTCAAGCAATCAATTTTGAAGAGCTTCTTGCAGAATACAGCGGGGACAAGAAAGAGGATATCATCGATTATGAGGTCTTCCTCCATGATTACTCGCCGGGAGAGATCATTGGTCTGGACAACGAAATGATCTCCTCATCACAACTCGACGACCTGGCAATGGTTCATGCGGCTTTAAAGGCCTTCATCTATCAGAATGAACAAAAAGAGGAGCCGGCAAAAGAGTCAAGGGTTGTTGTCTTTTTTGACAACGAGGAGATTGGAAGCGCAACGATGCAGGGGGCGAATTCCCCCATGCTCTCAAACATCCTTGAGCGAATCACCCTGGCACTTGGAAAAGGAAGAGAAGGTTTTCTGCGAAGTCTGCAGAACTCGTTCATGATCTCCGCTGATATGGCCCATGCGCTTCACCCCAACAAAAGCGATGTACATGATCCGACCAATCATCCGTTCATCAACAACGGACCGGTTATCAAGATCAGTTCAAATTTCAGGTACACCAGCGACAGCGAATCCTCAGCCATATTCGAAAGGCTGTGCCGCTTAAGCGATATACCGGTTCAGCGATTTGTCAATCACTCAAATGAAAGAGGAGGCAGTACCATTGGCCCTATCCTGACTTCCAAAACGGGGATTAAAGCAGTCGATATCGGCAACCCGATGCTTGCAATGCACTCAATCCGTGAGCTTGCAGGCGTGGATGATCATTATTATATGATAGAGGCTCTTAAGAACTTCTTTTCATGATTTTCCGACCGGTCAGTCCCTTCAGTTTTACCCGGGATGACCGGTTTCTTTAAACCCTACAGTTTCCATTGACCATAGGGTTTTGCCGCTATTTTTTTCTTGTCGAACATATATCTGAACTGAGTTGGCCCGATTTCTGCCGGTAGTTTCACTTTCTCGGCGTGGATTTGAATAATAGTTCCAGGATATCCGTGTTCAAGGATATAAATGGTCGGCTTTTTCTTTCCGGACTTGTCCTTCTTTTTTTCTTGAGAAGGCGGGGGTTGTATTCTTGAGCTCTGAATGTTTTTGATCGTTGTAAAATACTTCTTTTTTGCCAGCTTCAGCTTGGCCATCTTTTTCGTAATACTGATCTGTTCTTCCTTTTCCGTACACCTTTTCAATCTCAGCCTCAACTCCTCCATTGCCGAGGAAATCTTGCCCAGTTTCCGGAGAAGCTCGCCAACCTTGAGGTTTCTCTTCTGTTCTTCTTTTATTCTGTTGTATTTGATGCCACATCCGAGGACTGTCTTAGCCCCGGCGATATTCCCGGCAACCTTAACTGAGATGTTCTGTTCGGCCATCAGGACACCTCCTGTAACAATACTTCTGCCATGAATGATAATATTGCCGCCGCTGTAGACTTTTGAGTTTAATATGTAATCGTTGCTGATGCAGTCCTCATCCGCAAATATGGTGATATTGTTGAGATACTTGGCGGTCAGGCTTTTTTTACACTCAATGACACCGTTTCCTCTCCCCGAGGCACCTCCCATGATATTAATAAAACCGCCACCGAATACACGGGTATCTCTCACCAAACCTTCAATGAGAATATCTCCCTTTGCGTGGACTTCAAAAGGTGTATCGACGTCTCCATGTATGATAACCGTTCCGTCAAAAACAATGTCCCCAACCGAATAATCAATACTCTTGTTGACGATAAAGACCTCTCTGATGTGTATCTTTCCAAGATCAGAAAGATAAGGCTGCCCTTTTTTCCGGGCAAGCAGAAATTTTTGATCGGTGGAGAGTTCAACAGCCCGTTCATTTCCGATCAGTTGTTTCAGATTGATATCTTTTGACGGTTGAGCTGGAAGAGGGTTACCTGTTACAGTTATGCCATCCTCTCCCTGTGTACCCGGTATCCTTTCAACAAGTTTATCGTCTTTTTGGCATTGAAAGATTTCTCTTGTCTTGGAGTAGTTGATTGTTTCTTTAGCACTTTTTTTTATTTTAATATAACCGTCTTTTGGAAAAAGAAATTTAATAGTTGTATCAGATGAGGGTGTTGGTGATTTCCCCTGGGCAATGAGGATGTTTTCCATGGATTCCTCGATGTCGATATCCGTTAGTTTCTTCAAGATGTCTTCATCTATCCCGTATACAACCCCGGCCTTTTCGAGCTCTTCTTTTAAGACACTGTATGTTATCTGTTCTTTTAACGACCCCGGATAGATCGAAAGAAAGGCCTTCATCTCATCCGAATCGACTGAAACTACAATCTTTAATTCTGAAAACTGGGACATCAATTCTTCATATGTTTCCTCTATCTCGGTATCTTCAATGATCAATTCTTTTTCAACCAGTTCATCAACTTCATCCCAGTTGACATGGGCTGATTTTAATGGCAGGACCTTGACTGAGATTGCACCACCACTGACAGCATTCGTATCAATGGAGTATTTATCATACCAGTCATCCCCGTATTTTTCTTCCATCCTCTCCATGACTTCTTCCATGGAGTCAGCGGAGAATTCGACCATATTTTCACCCTTTTCAGTACCGTTGTACTTTCCATTATACATGAATTTTGTTGAAAGAGAAGAATAATAACCCGGCTTTAACAAGGATTTTTTCTCTCCCGGCTGTCAAGCGACGTTCAATTAAAACAGCAGTATTTTTCTGTGGCAGTGAACTACCCCCCACTTAATTTTCTTACGTCGGACTTGTCTTATAGTCCGCAAATTTAAAGTGGGAGCTTCCTGCTTCACAGAGAACCGCCTCTTTGTCAGCAGGTCTTACATCCTCTCCACAGGCTTGAAATCCCGTAGTCCCTACGGTAATGGTTCAACCGGTTGGCAGATTCCATGACATTAATCCGCGATCGTAGAAGCGGGTCATGTGTTGTGATGCCGGTGGGACAACGGCCGGTGTTACACATTCTGTATTGTTCACAGCCAATGGCCATCAAAGCTGCTGTTCCGATTGCAACGGCGTCCGCTCCCATGGCTATGACTTTCACGAAATCGGTTGATATCCTCAAGCCTCCGGTAATGATCAGGGAAATGTCGTGTACCCCCCTTTGTTCCAGATAATCTCTTGCCCTTGCCAGTGCCATTATTGTGGGAACAGAGGCGGAATCCTTAATGAACTTATTAACCGAACCGGTTGCTCCCCCTCTGCCGTCTATGGTGATGAAATCAGGTTCTGCCTCCAATATGACAGCCAGGTCTTTTTCGATATTCCCGGCGGCAATCTTCACGCCAACCGGTTTATTACCGGACATTTCGCGCAGCTCTTTTACTTTTTTTCTCAAAGAGTTTGAATCATATATATCCGGATATCTTGCAGGAGTTATGATATCCTGGTCTTTGGATCGCTTCCGGATGGCTGCTATTTCATCCGTGATTTTCCCCGAAGGGAAATGACCGCCAATTCCGGGTTTTACCGCCTGAGGTGTCGGAACAACCGGAAACAATGCAAGAAATTGAAACTATTGCCCAGAAAAGCAATCTGCAATCGTTTGGATTTTGATTTTGACAGCCTTCATAAAAAGGCTGAATTGTAATAGTTAATTATTCTCGTTATGATTCCGGATGATGGATTTACCGTTATAGATGCAAGATTGAAGTTTTCATAAACCAGCTTGTTGACAGATCATTCGATCTGTGATATCTTCTGATTAAGCATTTACTTAATCAGAGGAGTTTTTTTGTGAGTGAATTATCCAAAGCATTCAAGGCTCTATCAGATGAGAACCGATTGGCGATCGTTAAATTATTATTGTGCAAAGACTTCTGTGTTAGGGCGCTTTCGAGAAAAATCGGAATCTCAGAACCGGCAATCTCCCAGCATTTGAAAATACTGCGGGAGGCCGGGATGATAAAAGGGGAGAAAAAGGGTTATTTTATTCACTATCAAGTGAATCGTGAAAGACTGTTGTGGGTTGCAAAAAGCATTCAGGAGCTGGCTGAACCAAACCGGCAAGAAGGGAAATGAGATCATGGCTATCATAAAAGCTGAAAACCTTAAAAAGGACTATGACGGCTTTTTGGCCGTCAAGGGCATTGATTTTTCAATTCATAAAGGAGAAGTATTTGGTTTCCTGGGCCCTAACGGTGCCGGGAAGACAACAACTATCAACATGTTGACCGGTTTGACGAGGATAACGAGTGGCCAAATTGATATCGCCGGCATTGATGCGGTGAAGAATATTAAAAACGCCCAGAGGATGATTGGCATCGTGCCGGACGAAAGTAATCTCTATATGGAGATGGACGGTTTTGAAAATCTGTGCTTTTGTGCCGCTCTTTACGGGATCAAAAAAGTTGAAAGAGAGAAAAGGGCTAAAAAGTTGTTAAAAGAGTTTAATCTGGATAATACCGGGAATCGACTCTTTAAGGCTTACTCGAAGGGCATGAAACGAAAACTGACGATTGCAGCCGGCATCATCCACGAACCTCAGATCCTCTTTCTTGATGAGCCCACAACCGGTATTGATGTGGAAAGCGCGCGTCAGATCAGGGACTTGATCGTCAAATTGCACAACTCAGGGACAACCATTTTCTTAACCACTCACTACATCGAAGAAGCGGAGAGACTCTGCGACAGAATCGCCTTCATCGTCAACGGGGAGATCGTGCAGGAAGGAACCATTGAAGAGTTGATGCTGTCGGTTCAAAGGGACAACATCGTACAGCTGAGTGTGGACAAAGGGCTGTATGCTATACAAAAAACACTTGAAACGGATTTCTTCCAATACAGATTCGAAATAAGGGATAACCAAACCTTTATCCTTTACTCTGAGACCCCCATCACTCTAATGCCGATCATGAAGTACTTTGATGAAAGGCGATTTAACGTGTATGAAGCAAAGCTCATCAAGCCCTCTCTCGAGGATGTATTTGTCAAAATAACCGGCATCGAAGTCTCTAAAATGAAAAAGGAAAAAGAAGGGGGTAAACAATGACAGCATGGGTCGCATTTTGGAACATCCTGAAAAAAGACATGAAAAATTATTATCTCAAACCGCCCAATATCAGTTGGGGTATTGTCTTCCCGGTTGCCTGGACGCTGATGTTCTTTTTAAAATCCCAAACCCAGATGGACATCAAAGAATTGCTCCCGGGGGTCATGTCATTATCGATCCTGTTTGGTACTACTTCCATGCTGGCCGTTACGATTACTTTTGAAAGAAAAGCCCGTTCTTTTGACAGGCTTTTGCTGGCCCCGATCAGTTTAAATCTGCTGATGCTGGCCAAAACAACCGGCGCTATTGTGTTTGGGATTGTCAATTCGCTCATTCCGGTCCTTTTTGCCTCTTTTGTCACCAATCTTTCCAACATCAGGTGGGGACTGATCGCCGGAAGCGTCTTTTTTATCTCGGTCACATCCACTTTCCTCGGCCTCTTTATTGCCGTGTCTGTCAAGGAGGTATTTGAAGCTCAGACCTTTTCAAACTTCTTCCGTTTCCCGATGATCTTTCTCTGCGGGCTTTTCATTCCGCTTACAACGCTTCCGATTTATATCCGGCCTCTTTCATTCATGCTTCCCCTCACTTATGGTGCCGATATCCTGAAGTACGCCATCAACGGGAAGGCCCTTATGCCTATCTGGCTGAATTTTCTGGTCCTTTTTGGGTTTGCTAGCGCTTTGTTTATCATCAGCGTTAAGAATATAAAAGTCAAATGGATTTACTGATGTATAGAGAGATTCATGTAAAGGAGCTTTATGATGAGCGCGTGGATCAGGGGGATGGGTTCCGTGATCCACTGTATATGACACGTTTTCGACAGAGAAAGACCTTTTTGCAGTGCAATCATTATACGATAGAGGCTCTTAAGAACTTCTTTTCATAACCTTTTAACCGGTCAGTATCTGTAATGCTGGTCCTACTAACACTTTTTTGTCATTTTATGCGACGTAACTTAATTTTTGAAGTACCTCTCTTTGAATAAAAAAGGGAGTGATTTTCATGAAAAGGTTAATAAGAGTGACTGTGATTCTGGTAATCCTGGTTATGATCGTTGGTTTTTCAGCCTGCACCGTTACGGTAACGCCTCATTTCGTAGCAAGCCATTCGGTTCGGGTGGTCAACAACAACCATTCGGGAACGATTTTCTGGAAAGTGAACAGTACGGATTTTGAAGAGACCGAGCATAACACATTTGAAATGAGAACGATTAATGAAGGGTCAACGCTTGAACTGAGTATCGGTAATCAGTTTTTATCGATCGTCTTGAACTTCCCCCCGTTATACGGTGGAACTGATGAGTTTAATGTTGACGGGGATTATACCATTACAATCGATACATCCGGCAATCTAAGTGTTACGCCGGGGGTTTAATCAAACTTGAAAAATGTCTTCCTCTTTCCCTTCCGCTGGAAGGGATTTTTTTAATAGTTTTTAACTTCGTGGTATAATTTCCACGGCTTGATGCCAAATTTCAGTTGGGAGGGAAAAGAATGAAACGTTTGATCGTACTATTGCTTGTACTGTTATTGTTCTTCACGGCGTTATCAGCAGAGGACATAACACTCAGAGTCATCCAGGTTTTCACAAGTCCCGAGAGGACTAAGATCCTGGAGACAATTGCGGAGAAATTCGAGGAACAGAATCCGGGGGTGGATGTGGAGATCATATCGCCACCTTATGAAACGGCTTATAACAAGATCTACCTCATGGTCAGTACCGATCAGCCCCTTGATGTTGTGGAAGTCGGAGACTGGTCTCTGGCTGGTATGGCAAGCATGGGTAAGCTTGAATCCCTTGAACCCTATATTGAAGAATCAGACATGACCGGGCATCTCATAGAAGGGGTTATTGAGTCAGCAAGGATTTACGAGGATACCGCTTATATCATGCCGAATGCCGTTTATGTCAAGACACTCTTTTACAGACCCGATATCCTTGAACAGTTCAACATTGAAACGCCTCCCAAGACCATGGGAGAGATGATGGCCTATTGCAAATATCTGACCGACTCGGCCAAAAATCAGTTTGGATTCGATTTCAGAGGGATTGACCCCGTTAACTTTATGGATCTTGTAGTTACTTCTTTCTTTGACGACATCGACCCAAAGTCCATGTACAAGACAAAAGACGGCAATATCATCTTTGAAGATCCGAGAGCGCTCGAGGGACTGAAATTCTATCTTAAGCTCTATGAAGAAACCTCACCTGAGGATTCTGTGAACTGGGGCTTCGATGATCAGGTCAACGCCTTTGTTTCCGGCGTAACCCCCATCCTATTTCAAGACCCGGACACCACCGGACTGTTGAATGAACTCCTCGGAAAAGAAAAATATAAAACGGCACCTCTTCCCACAGGACCCGGCGGGAAGTCTTATCCGACATTTGGTTTTGCCGGTTGGGGAATCCCAACCTATTCAGAGCATAAGGAACTCGCCTGGAAGTTTATTGAGTTCTTTAACTCTCCTGAGATAGGGGCCTATTTCTGTAAGAATTACGGAGCCCTTCCCATTGATGAGAGGGTATATGAGAATGACCCGTATTTCAGCAGTGATATCTTTGATGGTTGGAACAAGATGTTCAGTAATCCTGAAAAATACCAGTTTACTGATTATCCGCTTGACAACGAAGCGTGGTTTGAATGGTATCAGCTTCAGGGAGAAACTCAACAGAGGATCATCCTTGGAAAGACAACCCCGGAAGAGGCTCTTGAACAATGGGCTGAATTCTGGAAAGAGGCAGGCCTTTGATTTAAGGCTTTTAATCGTGTTAAGATAAGAGCGGGATGGCCTCCCGCTCTTCACTATTAAAAAAGAGATTATCAGAATGAAAAGGGGAAACTATGGTTAATAGAAAGAAATTCTGGTTCATTTTTTGGATGCTTGTTCCAGTTTTCTCTGTAATTGGATTCCTTTCTGTATATCCAACGATAAAGGGCTTTATCCTGGCCTTTCAAAACTACACGGTCTTTACTTTCAATCGTATACGCTTTATTGGTTGGGATAATTTTATTGAGATATTCTCTGATCCCGATTTCCCGATGATCGTTTACAACACTGTTATCTGGATCGGTATATCGGTCAGTTTTCAACTGCTTCTCGGACTGGGATTGGCGCTCTTAATGAGAAAGCCCTTCAAAGGCAGAGGAATTTTCGCCGGTATGGTTTTTTATCCCTGGGCCCTCTCGGGTTTTGCTATCGGGCTACTTTGGTCCTGGCTCTTAAACGGACAGTTTGGGATTGTCAATGACATACTGATCAGATTGAATATCATTGAAGAGGGGATCAAATTCCTCTCCAATCCAACAACGGCGATGATCTCCGTCCTGGTGGTCAATATATGGTATGGAATCCCCTTCTTTGCGATTATGTGCCTTGCCGCTCTTCAGTCAATACCGGAAACGGTTTATGAAGCAGCGGAGATTGACGGAGCAGGCGGGTTTTCAAAACTCTTCAACATCACTTTGCCCTATATCAAACCAACGATTATCAGTACGGTCCTTGTGAGATCGATCTGGATCATGAATTTTCCGGATGTGATCTACGGAATGACCCGGGGAGGACCGGCAAAAAGCACTGAGATCCTGTCAACCTATATGATCAATATCGTTTACTATGAGAATGACTACAGCAAGGCATCTTCTGTGGGGGTCATTGTTATCGGGCTTCTTCTGACATTTACCGTGTTGTATCTCTACTTTTCTAAGAGCGGGGAGGTGGAGTTTTGAAGAGACCTAAAAGGTTTTTTCTCGGATTTATGAGAGGCATCGGACTGGGATTTTATCTGATTCTTGCCATTTTCCCATTAATATGGATATTCATAACATCTATCAAACCCCCTAAGGAAGTTTATACTTTTCCAATAAAATACTGGCCTTCAAGAATAACGTGGGAGTCTTATGAGTACCTCTTTGAATTTGCGGATTTTGCAAGGTATTTTAAAAACAGTATCTTTGTCTCGATAACAGCTTCTTTGTGTTCAACCGTTATTGCAATACTGAGCGGCTATGTGCTGGCCAGGATGAGATTCAAGGGAAAATACTTCCTGACCCTTTTTCTGTTCTTTGTTCAGATGATCCCCGCTTATCTACTGATGATCCCCCAGTATTCGATGTTCTCCAATTTCGGGCTCATCAATAAACTCTCAGGGATTATCATTGTCTATATCGGACTTGGTGCTGCCTTTAGTACCATAATGGCCAGAGGTTTTTTTATCAGAATACCGAGTTCGCTGGAAGAATCCGCATTAATGGATGGATGCACAAGGCTGCAGGCGCTTTTTAGAATCACACTTCCCATTATGCTGCCCGGCGTCGCCGCTATTTTCAGCTTTTCTTTTGTTCAAAACTGGAACGAGATTTTCACAGCGGCCCTTTTCCTCAACAGCGATTCAAAGATGACGGTTCCGGTCGCCCTTTATTCGTTTATATCCAAGGCCGGTATTCAGTGGAATGTCCTTGCTGCCGGTATTGTGATCGCGCTTATTCCGACGATTCTCGTCTTCGCATTTGCTCAGAAATACATCGTTGCGGGGATGACAAAAGGGTCCGTTAAGGAGTAGCGATACAATAATTCATAGACAGGGGAAGTTTTAATTGATCAAAAGCCTGTCTTTAGAACAAAGAATGGTCACGCGATGAATAAAATGTGTTAAAATACACTTATCACAGGAACAGGAGGAATGAATATGAGAAAGAACTTTATACTCGTTTTGATTATTATGCTGGCAATCGCTGCGTTTTCAGCAATAACAGCAACGACAGAAGATGGCAGAAAGGTTGTCCTGAACAACAATGGAACCTGGGAATGGTTGAACAATCCGCAACCGGGGCCTTCACCCTCGGGCGGGCTTGCTTATGACATAACCGGTTCATGGACAATATCCTTTACCGTGGGGATCTTTGATGAACAATTCGATGTTGAAATTATGAAACAGGGCGGTGGCTACACCCTGTTATGGCACGGGACTTTTGAGGACAAAAAATATCCCATCACCGTGGTAAACGAAAGAGAATTGCAATTCCAGGGCAAGTCGTTCCACAACGGGGTGTTGAATTTTAAAGCAACGATTGAGAGTGCATCCAGCATGTACGGTACAGCGACCAGTTCGGGCGCCTTTTCAAAAACCGGCTCGTTCAAGGCCGTCAGACAATAACAGGAGGAATTGATATGACAGACAGTGCAAAACTTGGCGTCAAAAAGATGGAATGGGCATGGCAGTATATGGATGTCTTAAGTGCGATAAAGGACAAATACAAAGATGAGAAACCATTTTCAGGTTCAAAATGTGTCGTATGTTGTCATCTGGAAGCAAAAACTGCTAATCTGGCCAGGACAATGCGGGATCTTGGCGCCGAGGTATGGGTGACGGGTTCCAATCCACTTTCAACTCAGGATGACATTGCGGATGCGCTTCGAGAACACTACGGTTTAACCGTTCATGCAAAACATACGCATGATGATGAGGCGTTCAGAAAGAACCTTTACAAAGTGTTGAAGCTTAAGCCGAATCTCATACTCGATGACGGCGGGGATCTTGCAACGATCGTTCATACGGAATACATGGAGTATCTGGAGGAACTGAAAGGCATTTCCGAGGAGACAACCACAGGGGTTCACCGGTTAAGAGCCCTTGATAATGCGAATAAATTGAGAGTCCCCGCAATTGCCGCAAATGACGGCATGATGAAGTATTTGTTTGACAACCGATACGGGACGGGACAGTCCACGTGGGACGGGATTATCAGAAGCACAAACACAACGGTCACCGGCAAGACAGTGGTTGTTGCGGGATACGGCTGGTGCGGACGCGGAGTCGCTATGCGGGCAAAAGGCCTCGGCGCCAATGTGGTGATTACCGAGGTTGACCCGATTAAATCCATCGAGGCAATAATGGATGGCTTTAGAGTCATGAAGATGTCCGAGGCGGCACAAATCGGCGATATATTTGCAACCCTTACGGGGGATATCAACGTGATTGCCAAAGAACACTTTGACTTAATGAAAGACGGGGCAATCCTGGCCAACGCCGGACATTTTGATGTTGAAATCGCCATGTCCCAGCTTAGGGAATACGCCGTTGAGACCTGGGAGGCACGAAACAATGTTCAGGGGTACAAGCTCCCGAACAAGAAGAATATTTATGTGGTTGCCGAGGGACGATTGGTAAATCTCGCCGCTGCAGACGGTCATCCGATAGAAATCATGGACACCTCCTTCGCCGTTCAGTTGATGAGCATGAAATACCTGTGGGAAAACAGAGGAAAACTTGAAAACCATCTGATGACCGTTCCTGCAGAGATTGACAAGGAGATTGCCTTGTTAAAGCTTCGGACCATGGGCATTGAAATCGATGAATTAACAGAAGAGCAGAAAAAATATCTGAGCAGTTGGTGATACTATAAATGAATATAAGACGTGCCTTGATTAGTGTCTACGATAAAAAGGGTATCGTTGAATTTGCAAGGCGGCTCGCTGAGAAAGGAGTTGAGCTGGTTTCAACCAGCGGAACTTTTAAACTCCTGAAAGATGCCGGACTGAATGTGGTTTCAGTGGCGGAATATACCGGGATTGACGAGATACTGGACGGCCGGGTAAAAACAATCCATCGCAAACTGATGGGCGGTATCCTGGCAGATCGGGATAACGAGGATCATATGCAGCAGATCAGCTCAAGGGAGATCCCGGAAATCGATATGATCGTCTCGAATTTTTGTCCTTTCAAGCGGTTTGCAAAGACGGTTTACGATGAATATGAGCTCCTGTCAAAGATTGATATAGGTGGTGTTAACCTCATACGCGCGGCTGCAAAGAATTACAGAGCGGTTATTCCCGTTGTCGATCCGGATGATTATCAAAAGATAAACGAAAGTATTGACCTTTGCGGTGATCTGCCCCTGCAGGAAAGACGTAAATTTGCATTAAAGGCCTTTCATTGCACAATGAAATACGAAGAGGGCATACACGAGGCCCTTTCCTTTCTCTTTGCCGAGGAGAAGTTCGACCATCTGACGCTGGAAAGAATTGAAGAGTTCGATTATGGTAACAACCCTCATCAGGAGGCCTATCTGACAAAACAGACCGGCAGTGCCTCCCTTTTTGAAAACCTTTATTTTTTGAAGAAACAGCGTTTTACGTTAAGATTGTACAAACAGATCCATTTCGGGTTGAAGTTCTTGAATACAATCACACGTGAGGGGTTTGTTGTTATGTCCAATTTTAAACCGCTGCATTTTTCATTTAACTTTGACGATGAAGTTTTTCTTCAAAGCGTGAGAGAATTGCATGAATCGAATCCGCTTGATAACATGGCGTTCTTATGTAAAGGAGAGATAAATCGGGTTATGGCAACATCACTCATGAATATGGGGTTTGATGTTGTGATAGCCTCTTCCTTTTCGAAAGAAGCCGAAAGCGTATTACATGATGACAATATTACCATTGTGGCGAGATATACAGATTTTCCTGTTGGAGATTATGACAGGTTCTTTCTTGAGTCTGAACTGGCGTTTCAGAAAAAGAACACCCTGCAGTCCTTTGGTAATATTAATGAAGAATATAGACCGGATACCGGACAACCTGTTGAGATTGAAGAGATAACGGTCCTGGCCCAGATTCTTCAGAATCTGGAAACGCATGCCATCATCAACATGAAAGACAACCGGGTTCTCGGTATGGTATCAGGCGAAATAACCGTAAAAGAGGCCTTCGAGACTTTGAGGAACCGACTCAAACCGGCAGATAAAGAAATGATCAGAGATGGCATTCTGTCATTCGATAAGATACCGTCCAGAACTGTCCTCGAACAGTGTTTTGATCTCTTTGGCATGCGGGCTGTGCTGCTTCCCATGGAGGATAGTCTCAACAACGATTTGAAGGATTTTTTCTACAAGAATTCAGTATCAGTCTATGTTTATAATAAAAGACATTATTCATAACAGGAATCGGGAGGAATCTTATGAGCGATAAACTTGAAATCCTAAAAGACCTTGAAGAAGTAGCTGAAAAGGCCGAGGAAGAGATCAGACAAACCCTTGACAGTGAGACGCTGGAACAATTAAGGGTCAAATATCTGGGGAAAAAGGGAGTATTGACCAGGAACTTCCTCAAAAAACTCGGAACACTGAATTCCGATATCAGGCCGCTGGTCGGCAAAGAAACAAATATCGTGAAAGGAAAGATAACACAACGCATAGAAGAGAAAAAAAGGGCGTTAGCGGAGAAGGAGAAGGAAAAGAAGGAAGAGAAGCTCTGGACCGATGTAACACTCCCGGGAGCAAGAAGGGAGATTGGATTTGAGCATCTTGTCAAAAAAGCACAACGCGAGATTGAGGATATTTTTATTTCAATCGGATATGCAGTTAAAGAAGGACCGGAGATAGAAGATGTGTTTTACAATTTTGAGGCCCTCAATACCCCGGAATGGCACCCGGCAAGAGATGAGCATGACAGTTTTTATTTGCGGCAGGATAAGGTGCTGTTGAGAACACACACCTCTCCCGTTCAGATCAGAACCATGGAGATGACGGAGCCTCCCATCGCAATCATCGCCCCGGGAAAGGTCTACAGAAGTGATTACGATGCCACTCACCTACCGATGTTTCATCAGGTGGAGGGGCTTCTGGTGGACAAGGACATAAGCGTTTCACACCTCAAGGGAACACTGGAGCATTTTATGAGCCAGTACTTTGGAGAGAAAAAGGAAATCAGATTAAGGCCCAGTTTTTTCCCGTTTACAGAACCGAGTTTTGAAGTCGATGTCAGTTGGAAAGACAGACATTCCAGAACACAATGGCTTGAAGTTCTTGGTGCCGGTATGGTGGATCCCAACGTTTTCAAGGCAGTCGGTTATGACCCTGAAAAATGGACCGGATTTGCGTTTGGCGCCGGCATAGAGAGACTGGCGATGCTCAAGTACGGTCTCAAAGATATCAGGGACCTCGTACGGGGAGACATCCGATTTTTAAGACAGGAACTTTGAGGGGAGTGTTTAGATGCTAATATCAAAAAAATGGCTGCAAAAATACATAGACATCTCGGATCTGTCCGATGAAAAATTAGACAGTTTGTGGAGTTTGAGCGGGACATCGGTTGAATCAATCGAGAATCCATGGGAGGGAATCGAAAAGGTCTTTGCCGGCCGGATTGTTGAGATCGAGGACCATCCGAATGCTGACCGGCTGATCGTCTGCAGAGTGGATATCGGTCATGATACCAGGACAATCGTCACCGGGGACAGGTCGTTGAATGTGAATGACACCGTTCCGGTTGCCGTTGTCGGGGCAACCATCAAGGGTGGATTTAAGATCAAAAAGGCCAAATTGAGAGGAGTGAAATCCGAGGGGATGATGTGCTCCCTTGAAGAGCTGAACCTCGAGGAAAAGTCAGAGCATGTTTACCGGTTCAATGAGTCGATTGAACCCGGTACGGATGTCCTGGAATTCTTCGATCTGAACGACAGTGTCTTTGATCTTGAAGTGACAGCGAACCGGCCAGATGAACTCTCGTTTATCGGGGTTGCCAGGGAGGTCCATTCGCTGACAAAAGGGGAAAAAGAGCTTAAACCGATAGACACCGATTACAATGAAGGCGATAAAGAGACAACCGGCCTGATCAATATTGAGATTGATACCCCTGAGAATTGTTTCAGATATGCTT
The DNA here is from genome assembly GCA_964631265.1 of uncultured Thermotogaceae bacterium. GTDB lineage: Bacteria > Thermotogota > Thermotogae > MWEM01 > MWEM01 > CAZVWW01. The sequence continues at coordinate 4,983 of CAZVWW010000004.1, read as the reverse complement.
CTCTTGTGATTGAGGATGTCCGGGTCGGAGAATCTCCCGAATGGCTCAAGCGGGATCTGAAGGCCATTGGATTGCGCCCGATCAACAATGTCGTTGATGTCACAAACTATGTCCTGATGGAAACCGGCCATCCGATCCATGCCTTTGATCTGGAAAAACTGAACAATCCGGCTATTCAAGTCCGTCTGGCAAATAAGGATGAGGAACTCTTATTGCTGAATGATGAGGAGATAACGTGCAGTGGTGACGAAATGCTTATCACAGATGGTGAGAATCCACTGGCACTGGCCGGCATCATGGGCGGAAAAGGAACCGGGGTAACGAGAGAGACAAAGCGGGTCCTGCTGGAAGTCGCTACGTTTGATCCGGTCAAAATCCGAAGAACTGCCAGAAAATTCAACCTTTCAAGCGATTCATCGTACAGATTTGAGAGAGGCGTTGATCCCAACAACACAGAATTCGTCCTCAAACGCCTGGCTCACCTGATCAGTTCATTAGCCGGGGGAACGGTATCAAAGGGCATACTCGATAATTATCCTGCCACCATTGACAGAAAAGAAGTAACACTGAGATATGAGAGAGTGAACAGACTGCTGGGTATGGAATACACTTATGAACAGATCGAACGATCACTCAGAACACTCGGATTTGAAGTCTTCTTCAACAGTGAGAGCAAGACCTGGATGGTTAAGATACCGACCTACAGACCTGACGTGGAGAGGGAAGTCGATCTGATTGAAGAGATCGGCAGAATCAATTCATATGAGCTCATTCCGTCAAAACTCCCTGAGATAAAGTCATTCGGGGATAAGCGGGATGACTATCAGCGATTCAGATATAAATGCAGAAATCTGATGACATCAGCCGGTTTCAACGAGATTCTGCCTCTTTCTTTGATCGACCCGGATGAGGTCAAAAACCTGGGACTTGATGAAACGCATATGTGGGATAAAAGAAGGGTTGAATTGCTGAGGCCGCTTTCAAAGGATATTTCTGTTTTGCGCCCCTCTCTTTTGATGACTACCATGAAAACACTTGGCTATAATTTTTCGCATCAACAGTCCAATGCGAAACTATTTGAGACCGGGGTCTCATTTCTGAAAGAAAATGACACTTTTCAGGAACGTGAAACCCTCTCGATTGTTTTTACCGGCAAGATTAACAAAGAGGATTACATGGATAAGCGAATGGTAGACTTCCACACCTTTAAGGGGGTACTTGAAGAACTCTTATGGCATCTTGAGATTGACGACAGCGTGATAAAATATCAAAGATTGACGGCTGAAGAGGACTTTTCTGATATAATTTACAGTGGACAGGGTGCCAGAATAATGGTAGACGATGAAATAATCGGCGTATTCGGTCTACTCAGAAAAAAGGTGACAGCATCGTATGGTGTTGATCAACAAGCCTATTGGGCAGAAATTGATCTGGGTAAACTGTACAATGCAGTGAACAGTTATCCGAGGGATTGGAGGTCAGTTTTGGGAACGAACTTCCCGGCCAGCAGAAAAGACTTTTCCGTTCTCGTGGGTCGAGGTAAGGAAATTGGCCGTATTATAAAACAGATCAAAGCAATAAAAGATGTTGAATATGTGAATATTGTGGATGTCTATTCCGGGAAAAACATCAAAACCGGCTTCACAAGCATTACCATATCCGTTGTCTTTAGAGCGGTTGATCATACGTTGTCCCAAAAAGAACTGGATAAAAACATCATGAGTGTGAAAAAGATCTTTGAGAAAGAGAATCTCGAAATCAGAGAAGGGTGATTGCATGCTTGTCAGCAGTCGCTTTCATTTTGATGCCGCTCATAATCTCATCCGGTATCACGGTAAGTGTGAGAAGCTCCACGGCCACCGGTATCACCTTGAGGTCGCGGTCAAAGGAGAAAGGGATGCCGAGGGAATGGTCTTGGATTTCAATATCTTAAAGAAAAAAGTGAAAACTCACGTACTGGACAAGCTGGACCATGCATATATCAATGAGATCATTGAACAGCCGTCAGCTGAGAACATAGCGGTCTGGATATGGGAAAGATTAAACCCCGTTCTTTCATCAGAAAGGGTTTCTCTATATGAAATAAAGGTCTTTGAAACTGAAAGCAGTTATGTGTCCTATCACGGAGAGGATGCCTGATTTTGTCACTGTCATCTCTGTCTAAAGGACTATCAGGATGATGAATACTCTTTTAATGGTCGTTGTTGTTTCGCTCATCGTTATTCAGGTGTTTGCCGTCATTTTCAGCAGAGAGCGATGGAATATTCTGGTAAATGTTAATTCTATCGGTATTAAGTTGTTGTTAGTCTTTTTACTGATTGGAATTGGTCAGGAACAGCCCTATATGTTTGACATCGTTCTGATACTGATGGTGTTGAATGTGGTTGGCACCATCATATACGCCCGGTTCTTTGGCAGAAATTAACACAAACTTATTCTTAAGGTCATTTATATTCAACAAATAATTGGTAACATATAAGAGGATTTGAGATACGGTAAATTTAGGAGGTGCCGAATTAAATGGTAAACGATATTCTCAGAAAAGAACTAAAAAACAGAAATTTCCGGATAACGGCTCAAAGAGAGCTTATTATGAAGATATTTGCCGAGACCCCGGAAGAACACTTAAGCGTTGAAGAGGTTTACAGAAAGCTTCTTGATAAACGATCCAGAATAAGCAAGGCAACCGTTTACAGAACGGTTGAACTCTTAAGCGACCTTGACCTCTTAAGAAAGATCGAGATAGATGAGGGTATTGTCAGATATGAACTGGCAAGCAGCAGTAAACATAAAAAACAACATGCTATCTGCACTGATTGTGGTGAGGTCTATCAGTTAAGCGACGATCTGATTGAACGTTTTGAGAAAATGGTTGAAGATGAGTTGGGGTTTAAGGCTGAGGATCGCAACATCAAACTTTACGGAAAATGCAAAAAATGCAGCGACCAGAGTAATTCTTCTCAAGAAGAATAAAATTAAAAAAAGCCGGCGAGATCATGATGTGATAATAATCTTGGCCGGCTTTTTTATGCCTCAATAATTTCTTCCGTTTCTGCTATCCCCCCGCTAAGGACCTCAATTCGTTCTATTAGTCTATCAATTAACGTTCTGTGGTCTGTTCCCGTCGTGATTATCAGCGCGATTGTGATACCGATATAATCCAGGGCATCGTTCAAATGACTTTCTGCTATTCCGGCGTTGTAAGTTTTTTTCACTAATGTCTTAATTCTACTGATGACACCGCGCTTTTCCTTCAATGAGCGTATGCCTTCAACTTTGATGGTTAATTCTATTCTGAAAACAGTTATCATATTATTCCCTTTCCGGATCTTTTTGACTCATTTTTGCAGGAGTACTTGTGGTTTTCCCGTTTTGGGATGCTTGATCACAAACCCTTTCGCGTTGTAGACCCTGGTGAGGATCTCCTCATCGATGACCAGGTCAGGAGGGCCTGTTTTAACAATCTTCCCCTCGTTTAGAACGGCCAGACGGTCACAGTAAAGAGAGGCTGTGTTGATATCATGAAAGATCCCGAGCACTGTAACCTTTTCTCTTTTGTTTTTTTGATAAACCCGCTGAACAAGCTGTTGTATATGACCCGGATCAAGATGGGAGACGAACTCATCCAGTAAGAGAATGGGCGTCTTTTGGGCAAAGCACTTGGCTATCAAGACTCTCTGTTTTTCCCCGCCGCTTAATCGGCTGAATGTCTTTTCTTCAAAACCACCCAATTCTGTTTCTTCAATGACCTCGCGAACGACACGATAATCTTTTTCCTCTTCTCCGGACAGAAGACCCAGATACGGTGTCCTCCCCATATGTACAATCTCCTGGACTGTAAAATCATAAGCGGGAAGAAAGTCCTGCATAACCGCCGATATCTTTCTGGCGATCTGCTTTCTTCTGATATTTTTGAGGTCATCCCCATCTATCTTAATCGTACCGCTGTCCGGTTTCAGAAAACCGAGGATAAGTTTAAAAAGGGTGGTCTTTCCCGAACCGTTTGGTCCGATAATGCCGAAGAACTCTCCACTGTTGATCTGCAGGTTGATACCTTCAAGCACGGGGCGTTGCTCCTTGTCATTATATGAAAAAGTCAGATTGTCTATCCTTATCATCGAAGTCCTCCTGTCATTGGTTGCAAGACCATCATATCCTCTATAAACTACTCAGTGTTGAATTACCTACCGAGATATTCGGTACAATCCTGTCTGATATTTCCAGATCGAGCTGCAACCGTAAATCCAGCCAGTACTGAACGCCAAAATTCACAATCAGTCCTGCTATCCCCGTAACCGGTGTTTCCGATACGGTTGATGTAAGGGCACCCAGGTGAAGGTTGACAGAATTTAATCTGAATTTACCGTCCGGCGTGCCGATTGGTTTGATGAAGTTGAGAGGATACCAGATCTCCGTTTTGAATGCCAGTTCCCCGTTGAATGCGGATATCCTTGCCATTCCCAATGTAGATAGAGGCAATCCCATCCCGATTCCGGAAGAGGTGTAATAGCCGCTGGTTCCGAGTTTTATGTTCATAAAAAATTCAGGGACACTCATCGTGTTATCAGGGTAGGTGATATAGTTGAACCCTTCGTAAAGGCTGATGTCAAACTGTGGTTTGAATTCTAATGAGCGGGTCGTGTGATAAACGCCTAATTCCACTTTTGGTTCTATATAGACAAATTTAGACGTTTCTCTTAACCGGAAGGGCGTTTTGATTTCCATCAATATCTCTTCTCTTTCTTCGGTACCGTTCCAGCTGATGGTTGTATCCGGCATTCCCCTGTGCATTATGGTGTAATCCCAGAGTCTTTTCTCCTCCCAGGAAGCGGTATACCCATACCATATCCATTCTTTCATATCATCCCATCCGGCTAATCCGGCTACACCGTACAGTCCTTTCTCATAGGGGAACAGAAAGGGGACGCCAAAACGCGGGAGGGCCGGAGTGCGGGTTTTGTAATCCCAATCCTGCATGACGGC
>CAZVWW010000003.1:0-62230 GCA_964631265.1 uncultured Thermotogaceae bacterium | reverse complement strand
CGTTTTTGACGCAACAAAATGTAATATTTTGTTGCGTCATTCGATTTTTTCCAGTATTTTAGCCCATAAATCCTCTGAAGAGCTGGCTTCAATCAGATTGTGCTCAAAAAGTGTGTTGATAAAATCACCCGCTATCCATTTTTTCTGATCATCATCGGCAAACTTTTTATAGATGTCAGTGATGAGATCGATATCAATCTTTGTACGCTGTTGTTCCTTGCCGATGTAATCCCTCAAGTGCGATTGGAGATCGTCTTCATCTGAAATATCCGTTAAATCTGCTTCATCAAAGTCTATCACATCGATTAACGATCTGACAAATGTTGCCTTTGTGATTCTCTTGTTGCCCTCTTTCCGTTCCCTGCTTGCCATAGCAATCGCCACAGCCTTAGCCAGTTTTTCAACCTGGTCGATCCTGACCGGAACATTTAATTGAATTTTCTTTTCACTCATTAATATCACCTTTCTTATAATATTTATTATAGTATAATATAGTTATTATACATATTCTATTCCGATACTCTTTGTGTTATTATATCATACTTTTGTCTATTTATGTATTCTATGATTCTATAATTTATATATAAGAGTCTTTCTATCTGTCATCTTTTATAACGGTCAATTAATTGGGTGCGTATCAAAAAATCAGGGGGACAGGTCCCTTGATTAAGAATTCGTCATCAAGGGACCTGTCCCCCTGATTTCTGCTATAATATCAATGATTCCAAAGGAGGCTCAAAATGGTATATGAAAAGGATAATTTAATGATAACGGATGATAAGACAGTAATTGATTATGACTATGTGATCCACAGTCTGCATACAACTTATTGGGCGCAAGAAAGAGAGGGCGAATTGATACGAAAATCGATTGAGAATTCGCTCTTTCTGTCAGTTTTTATCAACAACGATCAAATCGGTTTCTCAAGAGTCGTCACCGATTATGCGATCTTTGCCTGGATTGCCGACGTTTACATAGATGAAGCACACCGGAAAAAGGGGATCGGAAAGAAATTGGTCGAGCTGACGCTCGCACATCCTGAGATCAGGGATCTTCACCTCAAAATACTGAAAACCAAAGATGCTCATAAATTGTATGAAAAGTTCGGATTTAAAATCGATAACTGTATGACAATCAGACAATAGTAGTGCATTCCTTAAGCTCATATAAGAAGCGTTATTATAATCATGAAAATGTCTGCATGTATCAAATAGGTTGACCGGGACAACATAGCAATCTCTTCTTCTGATAATGAAAATAAAATAATTTCTTTTATCAAAACCGTTCTTTTGAAAGCTTGATGTTTTGTTTAAAACCCGTTATCGTATATAATAGGACAGACGCTTATGCCATGTATTCAAGGATTAAAGCAGTTTTAAGACTATACGACGAATAGAATTCATATAAAACTGAAAGGGGGAACACCCGGTGAAAAAAGAGAGATTTGAAGAGAGAAAGCAACAGCTTGAGAGTCTTAGTGATGAAGAGTTGAACACATTGTTCTGGAGAAGAGCCGATCAGATCGTTGATCCGCTTGCTAAACTGGCAGAAAACCACACATCGCCTTCAATTGAAAGGTCCGTTCTATTGAGGATGGGGTTTAATTCACTTGAGGCAAAGGAGATCGTCCAGGGTATTTTCGATCTGGACTTACTGGGAAAGGGAGCAGGAAACATTCTCCTGACTCTATCAAAGGAGCTTGACAAAGATTACCTTCAAGTGGGCAAGGAAATGATTGAGGGGAAGCACTGGAAAACGGTAGAGAAGATATTCAAGGGGGTGGAGTAACTTGAAACTCGATAAAAACAAGAAGATTGATTTAAATGAAGTCCTCAGCAATCTCGAAGATTACAGACCAAAACGAAAGGGCTGGGTCTGGAGACAGGGACTACCTAATGGTACAAAACTCGGTGAATATAAGTTTGATCAGATTTCAGAAAATCTGAAGGAAAGTATTCCACTGCCTCCGGCAAAGTTCTTCGATAATATTGACCCTCAGCCGGAAGAGATCATTACATCAGAGATTGCATCCGGGAGATTCGAGGATGACATAAGAAGAATGCGGATGGCGGCCTGGCATGGAGCCGATCATATCATGGTCATTAGAACGCTTGGCCAGTCACATTTTGACGGTTTGATAGAAGGAACCCCCGAGGGGATTGGAGGCATCCCCATCACAAGAAAAGAACTCCGCGCAACAAGAAAGGCCCTCGATGCCATTGAAGAAGAAGTCGGCAGACCGATCAACTTTCACAGTTATGTCTCGGGGATTGCAGGTCCCGAAGTGGCTGTACTATTCGCCGAAGAAGGAGTTAACGGCGCCCATCAGGATCCTCAGTATAACGTTCTTTACAGAGGCGTCAACCCGATCCGCTCTTTTGTAGATGCAGCAGTTGCCAAGAAGATAATGGCAGCTGATAGCATTCTTCAGATTGACGGTGCTCACAACGCCAATGCCTCCTCGAGGGTTGCCTGGAAAGTCATGCCGGAGCTGCTCGTTCAACATGCCATTAATTCTTTGTTCTCAGTTAAAGCCGGCATGCAGAAGGAATATATCGCCCTCTCTACAGTCCCGCCGATGACGGCACCTGCTCCTGAATTCAGATTGAATTTTGTTTATGCCCTTACCTTAAGAGACCTCTTTAAAGATTATAAATTCAGGGCGCAGATGAACACCCGCTACATTGAATCCGATCTCTTTGATGCCACAAGGATTCATGTGCTCGACACCGTTCTCAGCAGATTAACAAAGGCCGATATACAATCGACCATCACGCCGGATGAAGGCAGAAATGTTCCCTGGCATGTGAACTCCATCAGAGGTGTCGAGACCGCCAAGCATACAATGGTAGCCCTCGACGGTATCAAAGAACTGGTCGGCCCCAATCTGGATAATCTCAAAGAGCCGATACGTGATATGAAGATCCGGGCCATCCTTTACATGGAGGAAATTGTTAACGAAGGCGGCTATTTTGATGCTGTAGAAAAGGGCTTCTTCGTCGATTCCGGATTCTTCCCGGAGAGAAACGGTGACGGTATCGCCAGAAAGAAAAACGGTGAACTCGGTGCGAATACTGTCGTTGAGCGCGATGAGGATTACTTTGCTCCGGTCTGTAACCACTTCGGATACAACAACGTACCCGATGAGTACGAAAAGGCCTGTGACGCTATAGGAGGTTGCACAATAGAAGACCCCGCAAAGATCAAATATATAGACGAACTCGATGAGAATGATAATGTGGAATCAAGAATGGCACCACATCAGGAACCGGAGGAAAAAGGCCTTCTGAAACCTGAGGTTGAATGGAAGAATGATGGACTTGTACAGCTTGATCTAACCATCCCGGATAATCCCGATATTGCCGAGGCAGCTGCACTTGAAATAGCCAGAAAGATGGGATTGGATGAACCCACTGTTATATCCAAGACAGTTTTACACCCGGCAGAGGGCACTTATCTTGAAGTGAAGGGGCGAGTTTCCTTCTTCATAGACCGGAACAAACTCAAGATCGCTGAAAAACCGGAAATCCTCTCAGCCAATGAGATAAGAGAATATCTTGATGAGCATCCTGTTCATGTTGTCGCCGGCACAGTTGGAAACGACGAACACTCCGTCGGGATGAGAGAGATCCTGGATATCAAACATGGCGGAATCGAGAAATTCGGGTTCAGTTATACCTATCTGGGAACCAGCGTCCCGGTCGACAAATTGATCGATGCTGCAATAGAAACCGGAGCGGATGCAATTCTGGCGAGTATGATTATTTCGCATAACGACGTACACATCAAAGGAATGAGACAGATTGACCAGCTCTGTAAAGAAAAGGGGATCAGAGATAAACTGATTCTCATAGCCGGAGGGACCCAGATTAACAACGATCTTGCTGTGGCCAATGGGATGGATGCCGGTTTTGGTAGAGGAACTCATGGAATAGATGTTGCGAGCTTTCTAGTCAAGACTTTAAGAGAAAAGGCACAGAAATAGGGAGGTTTTGAAGAGATGGATACAGAAATCGTACAGATGAAATTCCCCGACGATTGTAATGTGATTCTCGGTCAGTCACACTTTATCAAGACAGTCGAAGATATATACGAAACAATCGTCACCGGTGTCCCGGGAATGAAGTTCGGTCTCGCTTTCAACGAGGCTTCAGGCCCGAGACTGGTTAGAAAAGAGGGCAACGACGAGGAATTGGTTAACATCGCGGTGCAAAACGCCAGAAATATCGATGCGGGCCATATCTTCGTTCTTGTGATCAAAAATGGCTATCCCATCAATATATTGAACGCCATCAAGAATATCCAGGAAGTTTGCAGAATCTTTGCCGCAACGGCCAATCCTCTCCAGGTTCTCGTTGCTAAGACAGATCAGGGTAAAGGGGTCATTGGTGTTGTTGATGGTTTTACCCCAAAAGGGGTCGAAGATAAGGAGTTTATCAACAAAAGAAAAGAATTTCTGCGTGAAGTGACGGGTTACAAAAGATAATCATAGTCCTCAACACATCTTTCGGGGCGGAGAATTATTCCGCCCCGTTTAATATGACAAATAAATCACTCGGATACGGGTAATAAGCCTTGTTTGAGGTCAGATAATCCACAATCCGGTAATAATCCTCTAAAACCCCACCGTGTAACTCATTATAGATGTTGAATTCTCTGTCATAAAGGGCTTTCATTTTCTCTTTAACGTCTTCTGTAGCTTGATTGTCATTATTTAGCATTAAAATAAGATCCTCATCCGGTAGATGTTTTAACAAATCTCGTGATAACGATTTCTTGATGATAAAATAATCCAAATCAGACTTATTCAGAATATTATCATTTATAATTGAGAACTTGTAGGCTTCAATGTCTGAGTTGTTAAGGATACATACTTTGGATTCCTGAATTTCTCTTGCAACCTCAAATTCCTTAAATGCCTTGAGTGTCCCATCAATCCTGCTTTGGTCAATGTAAAGCTCCCCTCTTGCACCAATTTTAAAAGGAACTGAATAAAAGGAAATATCATTCAGATCGCCCATCTGAAGGAACAGATACAAAAGGTCCCTGGTTGAAAAATCTGTCTTCATCCTGTTTAGTATGGTCTGGAATTCATCGTTCAAAAAATCCAGTGTAATTTTTGATTTCAACCGGGAAAAGACCTTTTTGACAACTTCCTTTTGCCTCTCCATCCTACCAAGATCCCCTTTTGGATCATTTCTGAAACGAATATACTTGAGAAGATCATCCCCATAGAATTCATGCGCACCTCTCTCAAAGTGTATGGAGAGATCCTGCTGAATATCATCATAATGCATGGCGAACTCAACATTCACGGGTATGGGGCCCACCAGGTCTCCAAGGTATTTGAAGAGTTGATAATCGACAACGGCATAACGTGAGATGGTAATATCGAAGAGTTCATCGAGTTTTTGCTTGAGTCCTTCAAGACCTTCCCTTTTGTAGATGGAGTTGATCTTTATCTCGCTGTTCTCTCCCTCTACCTGGTGTTGAACAAGAATATCTCTCGGGATTGTGAGCAGGTCTAAAATACTCTTATCGGGTTCTGTGGAAGTCGCATTGTTAAAACCTGCAACTGCAATCACATCAGTTCTATCTGAACCGGCCTCTCCAGCATCATCAACCCCCAGTATGAGAAAGTATTCTTTGTCATTGTCAAATGGATTTGAGATCTGATCGGGAACAAAACTGATAAAAGGTAACGGTAAAAAATACAGAAAGAAAAAGGCCAGAACGATTCCCGCCAAACAAAGACCCGTTATAGCGAAACTTCTCATTGATGCATAAACTCCTTGATTGTTTCAAGACTCTTGTAATCAATATACAGACGCTGATACTCCGTCTCTTTACCGTTCTGATCCATTACCGTTATCCGCACCGGTTTTTCTGTCATGTAGTCAAGTGGAATAGATTTATTCGCGTACCTGTCTACGTTGTACAAAAGTCTGTAACCACCGTTTTTGGTAAAGTTATCCTGCTTTTGTACTTTGGTGAATCGTCCGACTTCAGGAAAGAAAATAAACTCAAAAATTCCCAGCTCGATGTCTTTCAAATAAGCGGCAAACTGATCGACTGTTATTTCACCATATGGGTGATTCTCTTTCTTGTTTGAGAGTTCCACGATACGATCAAAGGATCCTTGATCAATGGTGGAGAAAAAGCTCATATCCGATTCGCCAAATAACTTCTCAGCCGAGCGATACATGTCCTTCGGGGAATCACGGTCTAGTGATATTGCCATTATCGGTTCATAGGCAATACTGGGAATTGATATCAGATAATTGATTTTTTCCTTTTTATCGGTTCTGATTAAGAAGATCTCGTCTCTTTCCTCCAGGTAGAACAGGAAATCAACAACATCATCCTGCATCGCTTTTGATCCGTTTAAACGGTTATAAGAAAAATAAAGAAAAATGATCGCTGCCGCAATAACCAAAATGACAGTTAAAACCACAACAGGCCATTTTTTCCTCTTTTTCTGTTTTTTTCTCTTATATCTTGTGGGTCTCTGTACCGGATAAACCATCAAAGTCCCTCCTCAAGTTCCAAAATCTCTCTTACCTTTTTTAGACAACCCAATGAATAGGACGTTAGTTCCCAGTTGTTTCCCGCTTCTGAGGGAACAAAGGATTCAACATCTTCCATTGGAGCGATTCTGCTTCCTGCGAGCTCATCAGTTATATGACAGATAAGTCCCTCCTCAAACCAGCGGGGGATATTCACATTCGCCTTCAGCGTAAAATGCATCAATTCATGCAGCAATGTCTTTTCGAACTGTGCACCTAAAAGGCTTCTACTTTGGATAAAGATTCCATTCTCATTTGAAAATCCCTTAATAAAAAAGGGAGCACCTGTTTCATTTATAAATTCAGAAAGGGAGTCATATTCAACACATGTCACGAGGGGTGAGTCGAACTTTTGATTCATCACTGTCTCAAGCCTCTTGAAGACACTTTCTGAATAGGACTTTAAATCATACGTACTCTTTTCAAACGAAAAGACTGTCGGGATCAAAGTGACAGTCAGTACGATTAAAAACAATTTGATCTTGGATTGACACAAAACATCTTCTGTCATGATCGTTCCCCAATAATCAACTTTCCGAGTAGGAAAGCAAGTTCTCTTTCTCGTTGAGAAAACACTCGATAATGAGAGAACTCAAGGTAAATTCCAACAGATGGGTGATCTGAGTTCTCACTGTCATGATAAGCAGGGATCAAGCCAACGGTCCTGGCTTTTCCAGTAAGACTTAATGACGGTTCGATGTTCTCAAAGAACGGAAACTGGTTGTTCATCTTCTCAAATATCCGCTCCTCATCATCTGCATTATACGCCTTTAAAACTGTTTTTTCATCTTTCAGATACCTTAAAGTGATTTTATTATCCTCCAAAGTGTAAAATCCACAGAGCATGGGGTTATCAAAAATCTTTTCTATCCCTTTTATCAATGTTATCAACCACTCTTCGGCAAATGTCTCAAGCTTATTCAGTTGTATAACCAGGTCAATAATCGAAACGGACTTCTCAAAGGCCCGTTCGTTTTTTCTTAGTAACTCATATTGTCTGATAAACAGGACACAGATACTGAAGAGGTATTGGACAAACCCTTGAAGATTGTATATCTCATTAGCCTCTTTTTGTGTGTTAATGATAATTCGAAATGGTGATGCAAACCCGCCTTCCGGATTCTCATATCCAATGCCTTCAATCTCCGTTTTGTCCTTAAAGACCATCGTGTAATGATTCAAATTCTTCTTCTCGATATTATCCTTTTCAAGAATCGCCACAGATCCATTTCTCATCGTATTTGAAGAGGCAATGATGGTATGATAGTCAGGTTGTTTCTGTAGAAGATAAAGATCATCTATAAACGGCAAGCTTTTTTTTAACCGCTCAAAGAAACTTCCGATTGTGATAACCGGTTTCTGCTCGAAATCAATGTTACTCAAAAAGTCAAAGAGTAATGAATAGCGGTAGGCAATATCCTCTATTCTGATATCTCTAAGGTTTAAATCCCTGTTCATATAATTCATTGAACTCCGCAACTGTTTCATTTTCTCCTCGTATTCAGCTGCCCGGTCATCTGCTTTGAGTAGTGTTCGCTTAACCTCACCTTCCCAGTTATTCATATAGTAACCGTAAAAAGACCATATCAAGACGAGCACGAACATTGAAAAGAGAATAAAGTAAAGGGTAAAGCTATCGATCCCGGGCTCCGAGGTTTGAAAGATCATAACGGCGTTCAACTTTTGGCCGAACAATGTCTTTGTGGTCTCAAAGGCATATTGATACTTATTCTGGAATGAAAGCGTTGTCTGATCAATCGTTGAACCAGGCGGGGCGATAATCGCTTCATCATTACTGAAGACATAGAACTGATGGTCATTTTTCAAGGGCAGTTGTGAATAGATCTTTGTTGTGTCGATTGTAATCTTAATGCCCCAGGCCTCTGAGCTGTCAGAATAATAGATCATTTCGTTCTTTCCCAGTTGAATCATCTTACCCTCAAACGGCATAACATTATCCATGATGATCTGCGATGATTTGATCTCGGGATTGGCCAACTTGATTGAGTTCAGCTTCCATTGAGCTCTGGCAATATTCGTTGAATTAGCTGCATCTTCAATCAACCGGGAGAAACGATTAGAATAATCCTCAAGTTTATGAAGCGAGAGATGAAAGATCTCCTTTGATGTCTTCATCTCATTCTCCTGAAGCTGTCTGTGATTGATGTTAACCTGCCAGAAAGATGTATAGAAAATCATGACCGGAAAGATCGTCAAGAGCATGAAAAGAAGATTATTTAACCGTTTAGTGCCTTTTACCGGCTCATAGTCTTTGTTTTTTTCAATCTGTCTGCCAAAGACTGTTATCTGTGAGCATAAGGCAATCGCAGCTAATCTGAAGACTTCAGATGAAACCAGATGGTAATCTTGAGGTATAAAGGGGAAGAATCCCGTCCTCAAGGCAAAATCAATCGAAAAGAAAAAGATGGCCGAGACGACCCCCCAAAAGGTCGAATCAACGGAAACGCCGAGAAGCATAGAGACAAATATGCTCATCGGAAACAATCCGAGTAAATACGAGGTATTGAAAATGATCTGTGTAAATTCTCCCGTCGGGTTCACAAAAAGGATGGCTGATACCGGAATGAGAAATCCAATAATCGTCCACAGAAAATACTTCCCAATGGCTAAAGTTCTGTTATATGATACGATGGCGTTCCGCAGGAATACCAATAACCAGACATTGTTGATAAAAAACACGCCATAAGCCACCATACTGAAATTCTGTGAAACCTGTCCCGAGTAAAAGAACGCGGCCCCGTACAATATGGGAAACCCCAAAGCGATAATATAATATGGCGGGCTGATTCTGGTCTTTTCTTCAAAGAAAAGTATCTTTCTGAGAATGATAAAATTTGATCCCATAAGAGAAAAAACAAAAATAAGACTTTCCCAAATCCTCATGATTGACTCCTTTTAGTTTTCTGTGTCTGATTTGCTTCAACGGGATTGTAAAACCTATTTGAAGTCCATTCATAATCCACAGATAGGCCGCTTTTTTTATACTTGGTCAAAAGCTGATCGATGATATCTTTTTTTGAAAGAGGAATCAGCACTGATAGTTTAACATCTGCCATAAACTCGAGTGTGTTTTGATCAATTGGAATAGCACTGTTATTCAACTCATATTCAATTCTGTTCCATTCAGAATAGCCGGCTCTGATGATGAGTTTCTCACAAATCTCATATTTGTAGATGCCGGAATTCTCGAGACAGATTGAAGCGGTCTTCCCATAAGCATCTATGAGACCACGAACTCCCAGTTTTGTGCCACCGAAATATCGCGTTACAACGACGACCGTATTCAGGAGTTGAAGTCTTTCGATTGCTCCAAGAATGGGCTTGCCTGCAGATCCTGAAGGCTCCCCGTCATCAGAAAAATATTCAAGGGGAGTAGTATCCAATCCAACAGAATACGCCCAGCAATTGTGCGAAGCTGATTGATGTAAAGTAGAACGTTCGGCCACGAACGCCTTAGCCTGTTTCTCAGACTGAACCATCCTGGCCGAACCAATAAAACGCGATCTTTTTATTTGTCTTTCAAATTCTATCTCTTTTGAAATAGAACAGAATCTTATTCTTTTTCCTGGATTCTTCTCTCTAATTCTTGAGATCCTCCGTAAAATTCTTTCAGGAATTGCATGTCTTTTCCCATCACAATCGATGAGCCGGACTTAAAGGATTTTTCATATGCGGTTAAGATCCTCCAGAAACGATAAAATTCCGGGTCCTGCGAGAAAGACTTTGCGTAAATCGCCAAGGCTTCTGCATCGCCTTCTCCACGAAGTTCCTCAGCTGTTTTATTAGCTTCAGCTTTTATGATATCTGCATCTTTCTGTGCCCTGGCTCTGATGTCTTGTGCAGCTCTCTCCCCTTCTGCTCTGATGAGATTGGCTTCTTTCTTCCTCTCGGATTTCATCCTGTCAAAGACAGCTTGAGCATTGGCTTTCGGCAGATCTGTTCGCTTGACATCCACATCAATGATCTCAATACCGTAATCCGACAGAGTCTCTTCCGCGGTATTGGTAATGTTGTTCAAAGTCGCTCTTCTTCTCTCTGAGATAATATCAACAATGTAGATATTGGCAAACTTATCCCTTATCAGCGAATAAACAACGTCATCGATACGGGTTACAGCCGATCTCAATGTCCTCAATGTCTCAACAAATTGCTTCGGTTCCGAGATTCTCCAAAGCACATAGGTATCCACTTCCAGACGTTTCTTGTCTGTTGTGAGGATGTTCTCAGCGGGTATATCATAGAGCTGTAGCCTGCTGTCACGAATCAATATCTTGTCGATAAACGGCACTTTGTAATACAGTCCGGGATCCGGATTGGTTTCCACAATCTTACCAAATCTTGACCGTAGGGCAACCTGTGTTTCATCCACCTGATAAGTTACCAGTGAGAAAACGATGAAGAACAGTATAAAGATTGCGATCGTCCATATTAATTTTTTCATTTGTTCTCACCTCGGTTATTTTCTGAAACCGAACCCTCTGCGAATATCTTCTCCAGGTCAAGGAAATTAAGGGTGTTCCCACTTTGCTCTTCCCCTAATAGAAGGATCTTCTTACTGTTCGGCAGGATACGTTCCATTGTCTCAATATACAGCCTTGTCCGGGTTATCTCGGGTGCGTTAATATATCTTTCCAGGATCTTGTTGAATCTTGCCACTTCACCCTCGGCACCCAGCACACGAACCCCCTTGTAGGCTCTTGCTTCCTGAACGGTCTCCGATGCCTGTCCCTGGGCTCTTGGTACAATATCGTTGTAATAACTCTGGGCTTGGTTCGTGATCTTCTGCTGATCCTGAAGCGCACTGTTGACATCATCAAATGCCGCAAGCACCTGATCGGGAGGATTGACTTCCTGAAGCCGGACATTCTCGACCTTTATACCAACTCCATATTTGTCAAGGACCTCCTGAATCCCTGTCTGTGCTTCAAAGGCAATGGCATCGCGATCCGTGGTCAGCACCTCACTGATTGAACGCTGAGCCACTCTCTCACGTATGGTGGCCTCTGAGACAAATTTGACAATCTGATTTGGATCCTTCACATTAAAGGCAAACTTCACCGGATCCTTGACCTTGTACTGTACGGCTGTCTCAACATCCGCAAAATTGTTGTCGCCGGTCATCATTAGTGATTCCTTTGCAACATCCGTGTACCGACCCGGTGTTGTTGTTCTGAAACCGATCTCAATCTTTCTCAGGCTTCTGATATCAACAATGACCACTGACTCAAACGGTGCCGGTAGATGATAGTTGATACCCGGTTGATGCATTCTCACAAACTTACCAAATCGTTTGACCAGTCCGACATCTGATGGTCCAATCTGGTAGATCCCGGTTGCGAAATAGATACCGATAATAATAATGATAACCAGGATTGAGAAACCACCCAAAAACTTCTTGATTCTATCACTCGGAGTAGGTTGTTGATTATTCTCAAAATCCCCTTCCAAGTTAAACACCTCCTGTTATTGTATTCAACATTTTGGTAATGTGAATAGTTCGACTGCGTTTTCACACAGACACTCCTGTACATCCATCTTTGGCAAATCCTTTATTTCAGCTATCTTGTCAACAACATATCGTACAAACCCCGGCTCGTTCCTATGCCCTCTCTTGGGGGCCGGTGTCAGATAGGGACAATCGGTCTCGGTCACGATTCTCTCTATCGGAACCTTTTTAATCGTATCTCTCAGCTCATGATTCTTTTTAAAGGTCAGGGGACCACCAATACCAAGATACATCCCCATATCCAAAAAGGTCCTGGCATCTTCGTAATTCGACATAAAGCTGTGGATGACCCCTCTTTCAACGGATAATCCTTCCGTTTGTATAATGTCAATTGCTTCATCATAGGCATCCCTGACATGGACCACAACCGGAAGTTTAACGGATTTTGCAAGATTTAAAAACCTTGCAAAGACAATCTTTTGAACATCTCTCGGGGATAGATCCCGATAATAATCCAAACCGACCTCGCCGATTGCAACGACTTTATCCATATAAGCCAGTGACGTTATTTTCTCAAAATCATCCTCAGTCATATTCGCTGCATCATGTGGATGTACCCCTACAACTGAATAGACATAATCATTCATATAAGAGAGTTTAACCGATTGCTCCGATGTCTTTCGATCCACTCCGATATCCACGATATACTTCAGGTCTTTGCCGAGTTCATTTAACAGTGTGTCCCTGTCTTCGCTGAATCTGTCATTCCACATATGCGTGTGGGTATCAATCCACATGGAATCCCACCTTGATTTAGGTTTTCGCCTTCAGTAGATTTCTGAGGTTTTTACCGAACGGAGGCTTGACAATGCCTCTCTCAGTTACAATGGCGGTAATGTTCTCACCGGGCGTGACATCAAAAGCGGGATTATAGACTTTGACCCCCTCCGGGGCAACTCTTTGGCCTCTGAACATGGTGATTTCCTCGTGCGGCCTCTCCTCAATGGGGATTTCTTCTCCCGTCCCGGTATTCATATCGATTGTAGGGGTGGGAGCCGCTATATAAAAAGGAATGTCAAATGCCTTTGCCAGCACACTCAACGTCATCGTTCCAATCTTATTGGCCGTATCACCGTTGGCTGCCACTCTATCGCATCCGACAATAACAGCATCCACCTTGCCCTGGGACATAACAACACCCGCCATGTTGTCACATATCAGTGTAACATCTATACCGGCCTGTTGCAATTCAAAGGCCGTCAATCTTGCTCCCTGATTATAGGGACGGGTTTCATCCGCAAAGACCCTAAATTGCATACCTCGCTCGTGTCCGAGATACATTGGCGAGGTTGCCGTGCCATATTTGTATGTTGCAAGGCCGCCGGCGTTGCAATGCGTGAGAAGACCCATACCGTCTTTGAGAAGCGTAAGCAGATTCTCGCCTATACCCCGGCAAATCCCGATGTCTTCATCGTTGATCGTTTTCGCCTCTTCCAGCATTAGTTCTTTTATTTCATCCACAGAGCGATCACTGTTATCAGAAACAAGTTGATTCATTCTTTCAATGGCCCAAACAAGATTAACAGCAGTCGGCCGGGCTTGTGAAAGAAACCGGCCGTTTTCCTTGACCGTTTCTTTTAATTCTGAATAATCGGAAAAGGGAACATCCTTTATGGACAGATACATTCCATAAGCGGCTGATATTCCGATTAACGGTGCGCCGCGTAGTTCCATATCCTTGATCGCATGAAACATCTCCCGGATTGTCTTTCTCCTGTTGAATTTTATCTCACCGGGCAGTAATCGTTGGTCGAGCACCTCAAGTGCGTCTCCGGTGAATCTTATTGGCAATAGTTGTTCCGGCATTAATACCTCACTCTCCTCTTCAGTGCTCGAGCCATTTGATAAGCGCTGTATCATGTTTATGGGGCAGATTTTTGTTTTCGGGGATGACCCGAATACTGTACTGATACCGGCCTCTTTCCTTCAATTTGGCATTCCCTCTGTAAATATAAGTGTTGTGGATGGTTTCCTTTTCGAGCTCCATCGGGAATACCTCATAACCTTCCATATTGTTGTGGATATTGTATCTTGCGAAATAGAGTTCCACCTTCAGATCTTCGGGATCAATATCCCCTGTGAAAATCTTGGCCGAAAACTCCATATCCATATCAACGGGAACCTCTTCCCCCTCTATTCTCATGGAGTCGGTATTAATCCGTACTGCCTGCCACTCCCCGTTCAGTTTTCTCTTCCAAACAGAAAGGGCTTTTGCAATCTTAAAATCATTTCCCCGTATTTCATGCCCATAATTGTTGGCCGGGACGTAAAGCTTTTTTAAATAGTCATTCAACATCCGATGGGTGTTGAATCGCGGTATGTTTGTTTTCATCGAATTTCTCATGACTTCCAGGAATCTGGCCGGTATATCATCCTCGTTTTTGTCATAGTACATCGGGACGATTTCCTTTTCAAGCGTGTCATAGAAGCTGACAGCATCGACGGTATCCTGAATATTCTGCTCTTTGTACTCTCTTCCGTCTCCGATGACCCAACCGTTGTTGCCGTTGTAGCCTTCCACCCACCAGCCGTCCAATACACTGAAATTGACACCGCCGTTGACGGGAACTTTCTGACCACTTGTTCCGCTTGCCTCATGCGGCCTTCTCGGTGTGTTAAGCCAAATATCGACACCGGAGACAAGATATCGTCCGATTTCCATATTGTAGTTCTCAAGCAGAACGATCTTATTCTTGAACGCCTCATCCCTTGAGATGTCATAGATCCGCTTGATCAATTCCTGCCCGGGCCTGTCTGCCGGGTGAGCCTTACCGGCAAAGATGATTTGAACCGGTTTGTCGGTGCAACAGAGGATATTCTTCAGTCTCTCGATATTTCTAAAGATTAATGTTGCCCTTTTATACGTTGCAAATCTTCTTGCAAATCCCAATGTAAGCGCATCCGGATCAAGAATATCTTCAATTTCTCTCAGCTGTTCAACTGTTTCCCCGTTTCTCCTTCTCTGATCCTCAGTCTTTGTCCGGATAAAATCGATCATGTCTTTTTTCATCTTCTTCTTTGTCTTCCATAATTCCTTATCCGGTATATCATCGATCTTTTTCCAGTACTCCTCGTTCAAAAGATTGAACTTCCATTCGGGAAGATACTCATCGTACAAGCGTCTCATATCATCATTTAACCATGTTTCAACATGAATGCCGTTGGTCACGTGAGTGATGGGGATCTCCTGAACAGGAACCTCATACCAGGCATTTTGCCACATGTCTCTTGAAACCTCGCCATGAAGCCTGCTGACTCCGTTGCGCCAGGCCGTCATGTTCAGAGCCAGAACCGTGAGATTAAACATGTTCTGGTCACCGTTTCTTTCAATGCCGAGCTCAAGAAATTCCTTTCTGGGTATCGATAAACGGCTCCAGAAATGGGAGAAATATTTCTCGATCAGATACAGCGGGAAGGCATCGTTTCCAGCCGGCACAGGTGTATGCGTTGTAAAGACTGTGGAGCCTCTTACTGTTTCCAACGCCTCAAAGAAATCAAGCGATTTGCCTTCAACCATTTCTCTTATCCGTTCAAGTGCCATGAAAACAGAATGCCCTTCATTCATATGCCAGACACTCGGTTTATAGCCACACATTCTAACGGCACGAACACCGCCGATGCCAAGTAAAATCTCCTGTTTAACCCGCATCTCCTCATTTCCACCATACAATTGCGAGGTTATGTTCCTGTATTTCGGGGGATTATCCTCGATGTCTGTATCGAGAAGAAGCAGCGTGGTTCTCATGACTTTTGTCTTCCAGACCTTTGCAAACAACTTTCCATCGGGGAGCTCAACAGCCACCTTTATCTCAGCATTCTGGTCATTGACAATGGGAACAACCGGGAAGTCGGTAAAATCATAAACCGGATAATAAGACTCCTGCCAGCCGTCCTTGTTGATCTTCTGCTGAAAGTAACCGTTTCTATACAGCAAACCCACTCCGACTAAAGGAATGTCAAGGTCACTGGCTGACTTAACATGGTCCCCCGCCAGTATCCCCAATCCGCCGGAGTATATCGGCAGCGATTCATATAATCCAAACTCCGCGGAAAAATAGGCCACTCTAAACTCCTCTTTCTTCTCCGCATCAATTTTTTGATTAAAGTATGTTTCCTGATTACCTATATATTGCTCATACTTTCCATAGACGTCATCATATTCAGACAGATAAGAGTCCGATTCACTGGCCTTATCCAGCCGCCTCTGACTGATGTTTTTTAAGAAGAGAACAGGATTTCGTTCAACAAGCTCCCATAGCTCGGGATTCAGTTCTCTGAATAGATTCCGGATCTCGGGATTCCATGCATTCCAGAAGCTATACGCCAGATCCCTCAGTCCTTTTATCCTGTCCGGTAGGTGGGGTACAACAGACAGACTGTTAAATTTTCTCATTTTTTTGACCTCCTACAGCGATTATTGTGGATATTATAGCACATCTGATGAATACAGAGAACCGGTTCGTTGTATGATGGATTAGTTCTTTATTTCCTGCTCTGCCGCCTTTTAAGAAAAGCGGTGAGAAAGAAAACACTGCCGATTAAGAGTATTATCATAGCGCCTGAGGGAATGTTGAAATAATAGGAAAGCCATAAACCGGAGATACTGAATATCATGCCGATCAGAATGGAGAGGGCCATCATTTTTTTCAGATCAAAGGTAAAGAATTTCGCTATTGCGGGAGGTGCCGTCAGAAGGGAAATAACAAGGATGATCCCCACAACGCGGATCAAAACGACAACGGTCAGCGCAATGAGCAGGAACATGAAATACTCCATAAAGGCCGTTTTGAGACCGATGACGAAAGAAAACTCCTCATCAAACAAGAATGATTTCCAGTAATTGTAGAAGGCAATCATAATGAAGACAATAAAAGAAACAAGCACAGTAATCGTGTAAATATCAAAGACTGAGACAGTTAGAATATCGCCGAAGAGATACGAGGACATATCGGGAGGGTAACCGGGTGTCAGTGATATAAAAAGGATACCGGCTGCCATCCCCATCGACCAGAGTATCCCGATGAGTGTGTCGGGGTTTGTATTCGTGTTTCGCTTTATCGCAGCCACGGCAAATGATGACCCGCCTGCGAAGAAGAGAGCACCCACTATGGGTTCAATCCCGATACAATAACCGAGACCGATACCACCGAAGGCTGTATGCGCGATCCCGCCGCTCATCATGACCAGTTTCTTCTCAACAACAATCGTACCGATAATCCCACAGACAACACTTGCCAGAATTGCTGTGATAAAGGCATGTTGAAGGAATGTGTACTTGAGCAGGGCCTCAATCATGATAGACATCCCCATCCTCTCTGTAAACCCGGTGGGGCACACCGTGTGCGATCAGATCAACCGGACATCCGAAGGTTTCATCAACGGTTTCCTGAGTCAGTTCTTTGTCGCCATGATAATGAAGTGCTGTGTTTAAACAGGCGATGTAGTCAAAGTACGAGGAAACAGCTGCCATATCATGTGTTACAACGACTACCGTTATCTTAGGGACAAGTGAATTCAAGATATTGTATATCTGGTTCTTTGTCTGTGAATCAATACTGGCTGTCGGCTCATCGAGAAGGAGAATTGCCGGCTTGTGGATCAACGCCCTTGCGATCAGGACCTTTTGGAGCTGACCGCCGGATAACTGACCAATCTGCCTGTTTTTAAGCGCCTCTATTCCCATACTATCAAGCACTTCTTCACCGGCTTTTTTATCCTCTCCACTGAAAAACTTAAACGGTTTCATGGTTTTGTTGAGCCGGCCACTTAAGATCACATCGATCACCTTGATTGGAAAAAGCCTGTCAAAAGATGCCACCTGAGGGACATACCCCAGAACACCTCTTTCTCTCTGAATCTTATTGCCTTTTCCAAAGATCGTTATTTTCCCTTTATCCGGCGTCACCAGACCGAGAATCGTTTTTAGAAGGGTGCTTTTCCCCCCGCCATTTGGTCCGATGATGCCAAGCATGATGCCTTTATGAACCGAAAAAGTGACATCCTTAAGGGCAGGTTGTTTACCGAAATAAACCGATAAATTCTGAACATCTATCGCCTTTCCGTCCTCTCGATTCAATCAGCTTCACCCGCTTTATTGTTGGTGTTGTTCAGATACTCGAGAAACGTATCTGCCATATCAAGTAGATTGTCAATATAATTGCTTGCAAGTGGATCGATCTCTTTTGCAACCCCATCGATTTCAGATGCGAATATTCGTGTCTGCCGGCTGTCAATTTCAGGCTGATAAAAGATAACACCGATGTTTTGATCCCCGGCCAGGTCAATCAGTTCAGAGAGTCTCTTCGGGGACGGGGCTTTCCCGTTTTGTTCGACGGCATACATCTTCAAACCGTAATCCTGAGCAAAGTACCCAAAAGAAGGATGATAGACAAAAAAACTCTGAGTCTCAATATTACTCAATTTCTCTTTGATCACCTCATCAGTTGTCTCCAATTTTCCGATATAATCTGCTGCGTTTTTCTTGAAAAAACCGCTTTGATCCGGCATAAGCTCTGACAGTGTCTCCTCGATGACTTCAATCATGACAATCACTCTTTTCGGAGAAAGCCATATATGCGGATCAATACTCCCTCCGGAAAAGTAACGGGGCTCATATCGCTCATTGACAATCCCTTCAAGAGGCACGATCCTGACCTCCTGATTCAACTTCGCTATCCTCGGCAGAATATTGCTCTCCTCTGCGGGAACACCGATAGTGAAATAGACACTTGCGTCAGAGAAAGCCATCAACTGCCTTGTATCGGGCGCATAATTAGCCGGGCTGTAACCCGGTGGTATCATTGTGATCACCTCAACCCGTTCTCCAGCCACAGCCTTGACGAAAGTCTTCTGGGGGACAATCGAGACGGCCACCCTCTCAACGGCAACAGCCAAACCCACCAGAAAAACCAGCATTAATATAATGGACAATTCTTTTCTCATCTACTCACCTTCCTTTTCAATACAGTTTGAACAGATCCCCGAAAAATAAAATACATGGGAATTGATTCTGAAATTGTACTCTTTTTTAACGGCTTCCATTAAGGGTTTTGCTCCACATTTATCAAAAACCTCTATACCATTACATCTTTCACAAAAAAGAAAATGGCGAAACCGTTCTTTTCTGAAAAAAAATCTGATATTGCCCCCGAAAGAAACAGACGCAATCAGCCCCCTCTTTTCCAGGAACTCCAACGCCCTATAAACAGTTGAAGTGTCGAGTTTCTTCTGAATCCTGGCCTTAATATCCTCAACACTCAACGGCTTTTCTGCACGATCGATAACATTAAACACACTTTTTCTGTTCTCAGTAAATCGCATAACAATCATCTCTTGCAAATCGTTTGCGCATTCTTATATAATTCTATCATTATTGAATGGAAAAGTCAAGGGTTGCATGGTTTTTTGCAAGGAGAATAGAAAAAACTCCTCTTTCGATCGCCTTTTCATTTGTCCAACAGAATCAGAGCGTTAAAAAACCAGATAAGGACATGAGCCGGGGGACTCATGACTGGATTCCGGCTGCACCCCAGGGACATGCAGCCAGAAAAAATCTATAGCACGATTGCTACACGAAGCGCTGGGACATGCAACCAGCCAGGGAGTTTATATTCTGTCTGTGTTGGAAAGAAACGGTTGCATGAGATAAACGGGAGGTATTAAAAAGCTCATGGCAACTTTTCACCTCTTGAAAGGATGTAAAGTTTGTACCATTCTCTTCTGCTCAGTTCAACATCCTCTGCATCTTTAATCTCCAGAATTCTATTGGCTTTTGACGTTCCTATAACGGGTCTGATGCCTGCGGGATGTTTTAGCAAAAAGGCTAATACAATACTGCCGGGGGTGGTTTCCTTATTCCCGGCAAGCTCATAGACATAGTCTCTTGTGTCAACACTATTCTGAGGAGTATCATGACCCAGTTTTTTACCGGAATAAATCCCTCTTGCCATCGGGCTCCAGGCCTGTAGCTCAATCTTGTTCACCATCGAATATTCGATGATTCCCGGTGTAAAAGCACTCTTAAAACCTTCATCATTGTTCACACCAATGGTTGAATCGAGCCAGTCCAGTCTTTGTAGACTCAGTTCAAGCTGATTGGCTGTCACTTTTCGACCCACTGCCTGCTCAACGAAGCGAATCTGATGCTGATTCATATTGGAAACGCCCATCCGTCCGATAAGGGCATTATCGAAGAGATAATCAAAAGCCACTTTTAATGCATCCGGATCCATCAAAGGATCAGGTCGATGAAGCAGGAGAGAATCAATTCTGTCAACATTCAGCCGCTTTAAACTTCCTTCGACAGCCTTAATAATATGAGTGGATGAAAAATCAAATCGTCCGATACCATCCTGATGGGGAAGAATGATGCCGGCCTTTGTCTGGATCTTCACCTTTTCCCTCAATCCCGGGTTTCCCTTAATGAACTCTCCGAAGACTTTCTCTGATTTTCCATTTGTGTAGATATCAGCAAAATCGAAATACGTTATACCAATCTCCAAAGCGGCGTTAAATGCCTCTTCAGCCTTTTTAATCTCTTCAGATTCAAGTTTTTGATCATCCCACGATCCCCCAAGTCCCATACTTCCATAGATTATTCTGCTTTCTCCCAACATCTGGAACACCTGCCTTTTGTTTATTGATTTAGAGTATCATAAACTTTTCTGTCCCGGGCATTCTATTTCCTCTCTGAGCAACTCTATCCGAGACTGAACGAATCTATTATACAACAATTCCCCTGCTTTACAAATCCGGACTAATGATGAGAGGTGTATAATACAATCACTACAAAGGAGATGATCAGTATGTCAGCATCAAAGAGCAAAACGTTAACCAGGATCTTCATTGCTTTTTTTCTGCTTGTCTTGATTTCAACCTCAGCGTTTTCAGCGAATGAAGACAGTGTTATCATGAAAAATGAGCAAATCAGTGTCCCCTCTTTCATCCTAATGGAGGACAATCCGCAACTTGAAGCGATCAATCAAACGCTCTACGAGGCAGCTTACCGTCTGTACGATACTTATTCAGTAGCCCCGACAAAAACGAGAGCCGAGCATTGGGATGTTATGGAATATATTACACAGGCCACTGTTACCTATGAAACCGAAACATCTGTAAGTGTTAAGATGGAGGAATACCTATATCCGTATCATGGCGCACACGGCAATCATCTTTTTATCGGGTTGACTTTTAATAAAGAAACGGGACTGGAACTGGCCTTGAAGGATATCTTTATTGAGGGAAGCAATTTCAAAGAAAGACTGGATCGTTACATGAAAAAGGAGATAAAAGAGAGAGAGATCCCCATCTTCGATTTTACTGAATTTAAAGGGATTCAAGCCGGACAGGAATTTTATCTGACAGAGGACGAACTGATCATTCTCTATCAGGAATATGAATATACCCCATATGCTTATGGGGTTTTAACATTTGAGATCCCGTTTTCATACCTTGACGGGTATTTACGCGAAACAATCCCTCTTCAAGACTAAAGACTCAGAAATCAGGGGGACAGGTCCCTTGATTATGAATTCATAATCAAGGGACCTGTCCCCCTGATTTTCCCCTGCTTTCGTAAGGATTTGATTTAAACAGGGAAGGCGCTTGAATCAGGCCTCCCCTTCTTTTTTTTAACCTTCTTCCAGAATTTTCTTTATCTTCTCTGAAACGCCCTGTGCTTTTCCAGGAAGACACCCGTCTTTTGGTGCCTCGCCCTTTAGAACGGCTTTAGCGAAAGCCTCACAACCGGGGTATCCACAGGCTCCGCAATTCGCGCTCGGGAGTACTTCGACAATCTTTTCAAGCCTCGGGTCCTCTTTCACTTCAAACTTTTTGGCTGCAAAGGCAAGAAATGTACCAAAACCGAAACCCAGAGCACCAAGGAGAATTATACTGTTGACAAATACCATCTAATCACCTCGTTAAACTTATTGATTGAATTACAGTTTTATCATACCGCTGAACCCGACAAAGGCCATTGAGAGTATACCGGCAGTTATGAGTGCTCCGGCCAATCCCTTGAAGGGTTTGGGCATGTCCGCAAACTCAAGTTGCTCTCTGATTCCGGCAAATAATACTAATGCCAGTCCGAATCCGATTCCGGCTCCCAACGCATGGAAAACAGTCTCCACCAGTGAGTACTCATTCTGTATGTTTAAAAGAGCGAGTCCCAGTATGGCGCAGTTTGTTGTGATGAGGGGGAGAAAAATACCAAGCGCTTCATACAAAGCCGGAGAAGTCTTCTTTAAGAAGATCTCAACAAACTGTACCAGTGAGGCAATAACCAGAATGAAAACAATTGTTTTTAAGAAGCCGAGACCCATCAGGATTAAAACCCCGTTTAGAAGCCATGTGATAATACTCGCAAGCAGCATGACGAAAACAACAGCAAGTGACATGCCAAAAGCCGTATCGATCTTCTTGGACACACCAAGAAACGGACAAATACCCAGAAATCTCTGAAGGACAAAGTTATTGACCAAAATCGCTGAAAGGAATATGAGAAATACCTTCATGCTTTTCCACCTGCCTTTTTAGCTGCTTTTTGCTTTTTCTTTTTCGCTTCTTCTTTCGAGATGCCTATCCAGTTGAACAAACCGGCAAGCAGGCCGAGCGTTATGAATGCACCGGGGGGAAGTATCATAATAAACACGTTGAAGGCATCTCCCCAGAGTTCAACACCAAAGACCGTCCCGGCCCCGAGTATCTCTCTGACAGCGCCGAGTATGACAAGTCCTCCGGCAAATCCCAGACCCATACCAAGGGCATCCAGAATAGATTTCCATATCCCGTTCTGACTGGCATATGATTCTGCTCTGCCAAGGATAAGACAGTTAACGACGATGAGCGGAATGAAGAGCCCGAGTGTTTTCCAGAGATCGTATAGAAAACCATGCATGAGCAAATCCACCATTGTGACAAAGCCGGCGATTATGATGATATAAACCGGGATACGAATCTTGGCCGGTACCAGTTTCCTAATGATAGAAATGACAATATTTGACATCAGTAAAACGGTCAATGTCGCCATCCCCATCCCGAGTCCATTCGACGCACTTGTTGTCGTCGCAAGCGTCGGACACATGCCCAAGGCCTGAATAAAGATCGGGTTATTTTTAACAAGGCCGTTGGAAAATTCCTTCATTGTTCCCGACATAATCATTCACCCCCCAGTTCTTTTTTCAAATAATCGAACATGGTATTGACCGCATTGGCAACACCTCTTGGGGTAATGGTGGCACCGGTCATGATATCGCTGATATAGATTACCCCTTCTTCCTTGTATTGTTCAACCTGTTCATCGGTCTTTGCCGCAGCAACACCGGCATCCTTATCAACCTGTAATCCGTCTTCCAATGCCTTTTTCGGAATCTCGAAGAATCTTTCTTTAGCCTCTTTCTCAGCTATCTTCGCTCCGAGTCCTGGTGTTTCCTGTGAATAATCTAAAACCTGTATCCGCATCATCTCAAGATTCGACAGTTCTCCGACAAAGGAACACATGACCGTCACATAACCACCGTATCCGACAGCTGCGCCGGTTACAACATAGGCGGGTTTACCGTCTTTTAGACTGAATTTATAGGCCGGTGAAGATACATACCCTTTATATTCACTACTCTCATAGAGAAATGCTTCCTCAGTCGATTTCCAGACTCTCTCCTTGAGTTCGCCTTCGCTTTCAGGAATCTGGTTTTCGTCTATCATCAATTCTTCGTCTTCAGGATTTGAGAGGACGGTTTTGATTGACTGAAGCTTCACGTTCAGTTCAGCATCCTCAATCGGACCTTTCGTTATCGTGTAAACAACAGAAAGGAGGACGGCAACTGCAATAGCAAAAAGCATTAAAGTGAGACCCATCTTCAGATAATTCTTCATTATGCCCTCGCCCCCTTCTTTTCAGCACCAAAAGGCCTTCTTCTTGTCCACTTATCGATTAGCGGTTTAAAGGCATTCATAATCAGAATGGAATATTGCACCCCTTCAGGTAATGCGCCCGCGTATCTTATCAGCATCGTTATCAGACCACAACCGGTACCAAATATCAATGAGCCTTTCACGGTGGAAGGACTGGTTACCATGTCGGTGGCCATGAAGAGTGCTCCGATCATCAGACCGCCTCCGAAAAGATGCATCATGGGTGTTCCGTACTGTTCCGGATTAATCAGGAAGAATATGGATGAAATAACAAGGACAGTCCCGAAATAGGAAGCCGGTATATGCCAGGAGACGTGTTTCCGGAAGAGGAGATAGGCAAATCCTATCAGAAGGGCCAGCGCACTGACTTCCCCCATACATCCGCTGGTATTCCCGAGAAACATATCTGCCAGTGAAAAGCTGCTCGTTGCAGCCTCCAGGCCGTCTGCCTTCAGGATATTCATGGGGGTTGCTGCAGTGACCAGGGTATCTGAGACCCTCCAGGCTCCGGCCTTGGGCCATACTGTCATGGCTGTTGGAAAGGACATCACAAGAAAAACCCTTCCCACAAGTGCCGGATTAAACGGATTAGCGCCCAGTCCGCCGTATACATGTTTCCCCAAGCCAATTGCCACCAGAACACCTATCAGCAGAAGATACCACGGTAAACCGACGGACACATTCAAAGCCAGGAGCAGACCGGTAACAGCTGCACTGCCGTCGGGAACAAAATCCTTTTTCTTCCTCAACACTTTCATGATGAACAATTCGAGAGCTCCTGCGGATACAACGCCAAGAAGACTCATAAACAAAGCCTTCCATCCAAAAACGTAGATTGATACGATCACGGCGGGCGCTAATGCGATTAATACATCTATCATGATCTTTCTTACAGAATCATTTGTCCTGATATGGGGAGCGGCGGTTGAACTGAAAACCTGTGCCATATTTATTTCCTCCCTTTCAAAGCTTTGTAGACTTTCTTGGCAAGCTGGAATGTTTTGATATGTTCAATTCTTGACGGACATATGTAGGCACATGCACCGCATTCGATACAAGACAGCAGATTCAGATCAACAGCCTCGTCGTATTGTTTTGCCTCACAGAGCTTAACAAGAAAATTCGGTTCAAGTGCCATTGGGCAAACCGTCACACATTGATTACAGTTAATACAGGGCTTAGGAGGGTTCGGGGCTTTTTCAGGTTCCGGTAAAACCAATACTCCCGATGTGGCTTTCATAACAGGCGTTTCTGTTGTCTTCAATGCGGGACCTGTCATCGGTCCACCGGCAACGATTTTTTGTGGAACACCCTTGTATCCGCCACAGTATTCAACCAATTCTTTAATCGGTGTGCCAATTCTTGCAATCACATTTTTGGGCGTCCTGATCCCCTCACCTGTCACGGTAACGCCTCTTTTTATTGTTGGTTCGCCATTCTGAACAGCTTCGCATACGGCTATGGCAGTACCGATATTATTCATGATAACGCCAATGTCAATGGGAAGCCCTCCTACCGGGACCTTTCTTCCGGTGGTTGTGTAAATCAGCTGTTTTTCGGCCCCCTGGGGATATTTTGTCTTGACGGAGACGACATCCACATTATCATCATGTGAGGCAATTTCTGTCATACTCTTGATGGCATCCGGTTTGTTGTTTTCAATACCGATGATCCCCTTTTTGGCGCCTGATACCTTCATCAGTATCCTTAAGCCGTTTAAAACCTGTTCTCCTCTTTCCAGCATCAGCCGGTGATCAATCGTTAGATAGGGCTCACATTCAGCACCATTTAGGATCACCAGGTCGGCAGGTTTGACCAATGAGGATGTATATTTGACATGAGTTGGAAATGAAGCGCCTCCCATTCCCACTATTCCTGCATCCTGGATACGCTGATACAATTCCTCTCTTGAGGCCGTTGTAAAATCCATCTCACTCATGAAGTCGCGTTCTTCTTCATCTGAACTTTCAATAATAACTGCTTCAACCTTTTTGTTCTGTGCAGGATGGAACATTTTTGTAATCTCTACCACCTCACCGGTGACCGGTGAATGAAGAGGAACTGAGACCTTTCCACCGGGATCTGCAATCTTTTGCCCGGTCTTCACCCGGTCTCCCTCTTTTACGGTTAATTTCGGCGGGTTTCCAAGATTTTGATGAACAAATACATAAGCTTTTCCCGGTAAAGGCATTAGCTCAAGTTTGGCCTTTTCCGACAAAGTCTTTCTTTCCGGTGGATGAACCCCACCGGGAAATGTTAATACCGCCATTGTTGTTAATCCTCCCTTCGATTCTATTGTTTATGTGTTGGTCTTTTTTTAATTTCCGCCTGAAGCCATTTTTTCATTGCCTTCAATCGTGCCTGATTCCTCCTCAGGAAGTCCTCATTCAATTTACCATAATCTATTTTTCGTATCTTTGACAGGGCATGGCCGATCTCTGAAATACTTTTGTCCTTGAAAAAGGCATCAAATCCCTTCATATCCTTGAAGTATGACTTCATTTTAAAGGTATCGCTGCATAACAGTGGAATTCCAAAGTGTGATGATACGATAGACCCATGAAGCCTTTCAGAAATAACAAGTGAACAAGTTGCCACCTGATCAGTCAGTTCGGAGACCTCCCCGACTTTTATTGCTGTCGGAAAATGTCTTTCAAGGTCTTTTTTAGCTCTTTTTGCCACTTTGAGCTCTTCATCGGGAAATGCCACCAGTATTTGGATCTCTTTGATACCTTCATCCTTCAACGGTCGAATGATTTCATCTGAATCAACCCAATCTCTCTTCAGAAAGAGGCCAAGCCTTCCATTAATCTTTTTTGTAACTCCCCGTTTTTTTAAAAACTCATAAGACAAGTCTGTTCCACGTTTGTGTTGTCTTCCAAAATTCCGGGCATATCTGTAAGATACTTCATCCCGGAAAAACCCAACACAAAGTTCTTTCGACAAGATTTTTTTCATGCGGCTGTAATTCTTTCTCGATGAGATCTTACCAATCCCGTGTCCAAATAAAAAGACAGGCTTTTTAAAAAACAGGGCGGTTGAAACAAGTATATAATAGTATAAGAAACTACGGTTGCTGGTTTCATCCTGGAAGAGATTCCCTCCACCCCCCAGGACAATATCCGCTTTTTTTATGGCCGATATCAATGACAGCGGGGACGTTCGGGGAACATGGTTGATGCGTATGCCACCCATCTTTCTTGAACCCCTGCGCGGATAAAGGAGGTCCACCTCTTTTAACCCCAGCTCACTAAAAAGCTTCAAAGTGCTTTTAAGCAGCATCTCATCCCCGTAGTTGTTCATTCCATAATAGCCAAACAAAAAGACTCTGATACTTTTCAGCCTCCCGGACTCTTTCAATCATTAGTTTCTGACAAAATAACCAATGGATTATAACACGCAATACCTATCATCCAAAGACACCTTTTCAATTTGAACGACGGGAGTTGAAAACCACAAGAAATCAAGGGGACAGGTCCCGCGATTATGAAAACTTAATCTCGGGACCTGTCCCCTTGATTTCTTGAGAAGCTAACCGGAATGGAGTTAACTCGAATTTTTATAGGATGTTTACCACTTCTTAAATAAAACACGTATTGACCTCAACCAAGGGCGAGGTTGTACACTGTAGTTGAAGATGAAAGGGAAAAGAAAAAACGAAGGAGGTTCTTTAAATGAAAAGATTTGAGAGAACAATTGAGAAAATCAGGCGGAATCATCAACTTCAAAAGGAATTTAACCGAAGAATGGATTTAAACACGGATATATTCTTCAATATCGTCAACAAATACTAAGAGAACAACGAACAACACTTCATATAGATTGCACTCCTTTCAACCCTCCGGTAGCGGAGGGTTTTTTTATTATATAAATCCAAATATGATATACTTTTTATAAACCTGTTTTAGGTAAAAACGTTTGGAGTGGATAATCATGAAAAGATTGACAATTGTAGTTTTATTCTTTCTACTGGCGATGGCTCTTGTATTTTCACAAACAGACCTCACCATCCATTATCACCGATTCGATGGTAATTACGAGGGATGGAATCTGTGGTTGTGGGGGAGAGGTCTCAACGGAAGTGCCCATGAATTTGACGGGGAGGATGAGTACGGCAGGATCGCCAATGTAACGCTACCCGATGATCTCGACGAAGTGGGGATCATTGTTCGTCTTGGCGAATGGGAGGCGAAAGATGTCTCTCAGGACAGATATTTTGAGACTGAAGAAGACGGAACTGAGATATGGCTGCTTCAAGGGGTTAAAGAGGTATATTATGAAGAACCGGACACATCTCCGAGGATATCATTTGGAGGCGTTGTGACGAAAGAGACCATTAGAGTTAATACAACCAATCCCTTTAATACAAATCAGTGGAATGGAAGATTGTCTGTTCTCGTAGACGGTGAAAAAAGATCGGTCAAGGATGTTTATGAAGTGAATCCGACCGATCTTTCCAAAACGAGTTTCTTCGAGATTAAACTGGAAGAACCGCTCACATTGAACGAGATTTCAAAACCCGTCACTTTGGATATTGATGGTTTTACTCCACAAAGACTTGTCATGATGGGGATTCTGGATCAATACAAGTCTGAAAAGAAAATGGGCGCCTCATACTCGCCGGGAAAAACAGTATTCAGGGTATGGAGTCCGGTTTCTTGCAATGTAGAACTCATGTTGTTTGACGAGGGGACTTCAGAAACACCACAAGAGTCCGTTGACATGGAGATGGATGAGAACGGGGTATGGGAAGCTTCTGTCGAACGGGATTTGAACGGAATGTTTTATCTCTATCAATATGACAGATACGACGAGGTTGTTAGAGGAGTAGACCCTTATTCAAAATCCACCTATGCCAACAGCCTGAAATCTGCTGTGGTCAATCTTGATGAAAGTGATCCGGCTGACTGGAGTGAAGATAGCCCTGTTCATCTTGATGCGCCTGAAGATGCCATCATTTATGAGATACATGTAGCTGATGTTACAGGCGATGAGTCCTCGGGGGTTGAAGAATCCTTACGAAATACCTACCCCGGACTGACTGAAAAAGGCACGAAAGGTCCTGATGGTGTAACCACCGCTCTGGAAAGCATCGTTGAGCTCGGGGTAACCCACGTGCATGTTCTGCCGGTCTATGATTTTTATACCGGGGACGAGATGAATAAGGATTTTGAGGACTATTATAACTGGGGATACGATCCCTTCCTCTTCACTGTCCCGGAGGGGAGATACTCAACCGATCCGACTGACCCGCTTAAGAGAATCACGGAACTGAAAAAGATGATTGAGTCTTTCCATGTTGAAAAAACCGGAGTCATCCTGGACATGGTTTTTCCTCATACATATGGTCTGGGAGAGATTTCTCCTTTTGATACAGCTGTCCCCTATTACTACTATAAGATTTCAAAATCGGGTGCTTTTATCAATGAGAGCGGATGCGGCAACACAATCGCCTCGCACAGGCCGATGATGAGGAAATATATCGTGGATACCGTTAAATATTGGGTAGAGGAATACCACGTTGACGGCTTTCGTTTCGATCAAATGGGCTTTATCGATATCGAAACCATGCACAGAGTCGAAGAGGTTGTACACAGTATTAACCCCTCAGCTCTGTTATACGGTGAAGGCTGGGGAAGTGCCATTGCAAGGGATTTCTGGATGCCACCCGAGGAAGACCGATACTATGCGCGTATCTCCAGAATGGTTCAGGCTGCTGTTGAAGGAACTGAGATCGGAACGTTCAACGATGATATCAGAGACGGTATAAGAGGGTCTGTCTTTGATGAGACAGCCAGAGGCTTTGTCCTTGACTCCTTTCCAAGATTTAAGAGTATCCAGAAAGGTGTTGTTGGAGGTATAAGATACAGCGATTCCCTCTTCTGGCTGACAGATGATCCACAGCAGTCTATCAACTATGCCGCCTGCCATGACAATCACACGCTCTGGGATAAGAACGTCCTGGCGGCGAGACAGGATACCAGAACCGACTGGACAGAAGAGATGCTCAAAGACGCTCAAAAACTCTCCGGGGCCATCATACTTACTTCACAGGGCATTCCGTTTATACATGCAGGGCAGGAATTCTGCAGAACAAAGGACTTTGATGAAAACTCCTATAATTCCCCAATATCCGTAAATGCCCTCGATTATGCGAGAAAGGCTGAATTTATAGATGTTTACAACTACTACAAAGGCCTGATTGAAATAAGAAAGAGCCACAAGGCTTTCAGGATGCGCACGGAGCAACAGATCAAAGATAATCTTGAGATGATTAACGCCGGGAATAAGAGAATCGTTCCCTTTAGAATAAACGGTTCTTCAGTTGGTGATGAATGGGATGACATCTTTGTTATCTTCAACGGCAGTATGGATGCTGAAACGTACAGCCTTCCCGACGGGCAATGGAACGTTGTGGTTGATGGGGAGAAGGCTGGTACTGAGCTGTTATACACGATTGAGGGCACGATTGATTTAGCGCCAACGTCGGCCTATGTGATGTTTAAATGAGTCTAAACAAACTTAAATAAGTGCGCCTATTTTTCGTCTTTATCAGTGTGGATTGCTGTTTGAACTGATCTACAAACAAAGATAAAAGCGTCATAGGACATGAGCCAGGGGACTCATGACAGGTTCACGGCTACAAGCCGGGGACATGTAGCCAGAAAAATAGGAGAATAAAACGCTCCCCTTTTTCCTGATAGTTGTGGTTGCTTTTTTTTAAACCGAAAAACCAGTATGCTCAGAGCTTAAATAAAGAACACCATACATTGAAAGAGTCGTTTACTCAACAAATAATACTGAAAAGGAGGAATAGAATGAAGAAGATTTTACTAACACTTGTTTTAATGACATTTCTGGCGGGGGGGCTTTTCTCTGCTGTGAATGTTCTGTCACCGGTGGGGCCTACCATTGTTTCGCTTGTGGGAATCCTCGAGGATAAGGTTGACAGTGCAGTGGAGATGGATATTGAATTCTGGACATCTTTTGACCAGATCACTGCCTCTCTTGTATCGAAAGATGCGGATATCGTTATTGTTCCTGTTGCGCTCGGTGAGATGCTTTATGATAAAGGCATGGATGTGCAGCTGGCGGCAGTAACGCTCTGGAAGAGCTTTTATATGGTGACCAGTGATATCGACGCTGATTCCCTTTCAGATCTAAAAGGGGTTGAAATTTATACGCCTCAGGGTACTGGACAGACCGGTGATGTTCTGATGAGATATAAATTCAGAGAACTTGGATTAGAGGTCGGGGAGGATGTTGAGATAAAATATGCCAAGCCGCCTGAAATCGTTGGACTGATGGCAAAAGGAAAAGTAAAGGCCGCCGTTGTTCCTGAGCCTTTTGTAACCCTTATGCTGAAAAAGGTTGACGGGTCTGAGATCACATTTGATTTACAGGCAATATGGGGAGAAGAAACAGGCAATTACAGAGTTCCCATAACCGGTGTTATGGTCAGGAAGTCTGCGCTGGTCGAAAGACCATTGGAAATCTCATCGGCGTTAAATGCCATCAACGACTCGATTGATTTTGCCATGGGTAACAAAGATGAAGCGGTTGCATTGACAACGAAGTACTTCAGCGGCATGCCCGCCCCGGTTCTCAAAGAGTCGCTGAGTCGTTCAGAATATGCTTATAAAAGTGTCCTGAAGATTCGTAATGAAGTTCAATCATTCATGAAGACGATCAATGAGATCTATCCTGAAATACCTGTTCCCGATGAAGGATTCTACGCAAAATAAACCGATGAAAAAGACAATAACAGCACACCCCCCGAATTGGATTCTGGGGGTGTGTTTCTTGTTTGGCGGCTGGTGGATCCTGTCAACGATTATCTCAGAGCCGCTTATCCTGCCATCTCCACTACTCGTGGGAGAGAGAATCCTCTCACTTACAGTGGAAGGCAGCCTGCTCCCGGCCCTTTTCATGACCTTTTTTAAAGCGCTGGAAGGTCTCGGAATCGCCCTGATGATAGGAACACCCGTCGGGCTATTGATGGGGATATCCAGAAAAGCAGAGGAATGGCTGAGGCCGACAACCATGGTTATCCGGTCAATGCCCGTCGTATCATGGCTTTCCAGCGTCATTGTCATCTGGGGTGTCGGCTGGCGTGCCCCCCTGTTCATCATCGTCACAACCCTGCTGCCGCTTATCATTTACAACGTGGCACAGGGCGTAAAAAGCATCGATATGAAATTGATCGAGATGGCCCGGGTTTACCGGATATCCAGAAAAAAGGTGTTTACAAGGATTTATCTGGGGTCTATTGTCCCGTTCTTACTTTCATCGATCCGGGTCAGTCTTGGAACCATGTGGAAGGTCGCCATTGTAGCAGAGTTTATGGCAGGTGACAGTGGTCTCGGGATCCAGATCTCCTGGGCAAAGTTCTATCTTGAAACGCCCAAGGTCTTCGCTTTCACAGCCGTCGCCGTTATATCAGGGTTGCTTCTTGAGTATTTGTTCGACAGTATCATCAGCTTGTTATATAAAAAGGGGATCGGAATATGGGCTCAATGATTGACGTGAAAGGCCTTAGCAAGACCTATGGAAATAATCTTATCCTTGACAACATGAATATCACAATAGGGAAACACGAAACCGTTGCTTTTCTCGGCCCTTCAGGCTGCGGAAAAACAACTTTTTTAAGATGTCTCTCTGATATCGATCGAGATTACAGGGGCGTTATCAATCGAAAATACAAAAAGGCAGGATTTGTCTTTCAGGAAGACAGACTGATCCCCTGGAACACACTTGAGCGCAACCTCGATTTTGTAAACGAGAATCCGGACAAAATCAGAGAAGCTCTGGACACAGTCGGTCTTTTGAAACACAGACATCTTCATCCAACTCAACTGAGCGGCGGGATGAGACAAAGGGCAAATCTGGCACGCGCACTGCTTGTTGAACCGGAAGTGATCTACTTCGACGAACCGTTTCAGAGCCTCGATCTCAAATCCAAGATTTCGCTGATGGATGAAATAAAAGACATCTATTCAAAGAAGCAGTTTACAGCCGTGTTAGTAACCCATGGCATTAGAGAAGCTCTTGTTTTCGCCGACAGAATCGTTATCATGTCAAGAGAGCCGGCGAGGTTGATAAAGGAGATCGATATAACGAAAATGCGCTCCCAACTCCAATTCTTCAGCCCCGAAACGGCCCGCTATGAAAAGAAGATCCTCAGCTTCTACGAATAAAGGCCCGGACGCTTTACAAACATCCGGGCTTCTTCCTGCTTTTTCCTAACTTGACTATCTTATCTTAAACTTTTTCACCAGCTGATTGAGTTCATTGGACAGGCCGTTTAACTCTTCGGCGGTTGCATTGATCTTTTGGGCCGATTCAGCTGTCCGTTTGATGCCATCCGTGATATCCGTCATCTGTTCGGTGACATTGGTCATAGACTTTGCTGAACTGTCCATGGCACTTGCCATCTCATCAGCGGAAGCGCTCTGCTCTTCAGCAGAACCTGTCAGGGATTCGACTCTCTCCGTAATGGCCTCAACCGTTTCCATGATTGTATTGAACTGTGTGGCAATGTTTTCTCTTCCCTGAACAACCTCTTTATAGAGAGAAGTGGATTTTTCAACTGCTGTGTTGGCACTGTTGGCCTTTTCATCGATCTCGTTCAGAATCCTGGCGATATTGGCTGAAGACTCCTGACTCTCCTCGGCTAACTTTCTGATCTCATCGGCAACAACGGCAAATCCCTTACCGGCTTCTCCGGCCCTCGCAGCTTCTATGGCGGCGTTTAGCGCAAGGAGATTTGTCTGTTCGGCGATTGAAGAAATCGTGTTGACAATCTCCTGAACGTTGTTGGATTTCTCAGCCACTTCTTTAACAATGTCCGTTGCTTCCTGATTCTGGCGGCCTACAGCTTCCATTTTCTTTGCCTGATCTTTCAGTTCCTTCTGGCCGTTTTCAACGGCATTTTGTGTTTCGCTGACCTGATTGGAGAGTTCCTGAGAGTTCTTTGAAACATCCTGTGCGCTTGCCGCAACCTCCTGGATACCCGAAGAGACTTCTTCGATAGAAGCGGAAGTGTTTTGGACATTACTGTCGACTTCCTCGCTTTGTGAAAGGAGCTCTTCAGCATTGGCACTGTCTTGCTCAGCCATCGTTGAGAGTTCACCGGCAGAGGCTTCAACGCTGTCTGTGGAATTGTCTATTGATGTGATCGCCTCTCTGAAATTGGAGACCATCTCAATAAGTGAGGAGAAGATCTGTCCGATTTCATCCTCTGTCTTGACCATAAATTCAACCGTCAGATCACCATCGCCAACGGCCTTTATCTTATCGGCCATAAGTTTGATCGGTTTTGAGATCGACCTGGAGATCATGTAAATGACCACCAGGGATATCCCCAGTATGATAATCAGCATGATCATCGTGAAGAGCAGGAGTTTGACATTTTGCTCCCGTACCTCTTCATAATTCATGATGACACTGAAACTCCAGTTTGGCGTTCCAGGGATCTTCTGAAAGTAAACCATCTTCTCATTACCGTTCGGGTCGTCAAACCGCCCATGGTCAGTCTTTCCATCCACCATTTCCGCCCCAAGTTCAGCCAGACCTTCAAACCCGTTTTGATCCGCTTCAAGCATGTTGAACGTCATCACAAGACTTTCATCAGGATGTGTTATTGTCAAACCGGTGCCGTCCACAACTGCAGCATATCCTGTGTCCCCCACCTTAATCTGATCGGCTATCTTATCAAGACGATCCAGCTTTAGAGCACCGACAACGATTCCAACAACCTTACCCGAATCGTTCACCACAGAATGGGCAATGTTAACAACGACATTTTCGGTTGACTCTGATTCTTTGGGATTTCCAATGTATCGTTCCTGCCCTTCATTTATAATAGCCTCATAGAAGGGTGTATCGGAATAATCGTTGAAATCACCAAGTGTATCGTTCCCTTCTCCATCCCGTTTAACCAGTACTATCTTCTCATAAGCGATTGTATTGGAGTCATAAAATTCAATAAGCTGTGATTTTACCCTTTCCCACTCCATATTCTTGACACCTTTTCTCTCGGAGAGTCCTTTGATCTCATTCTCTTTTGATTCCAGATAAACACTCAACTGATCAGCTCTTGCAGAGACAATCTCCCGGTTGTACATCACATTCCTCGGCAGGATGATGTTCTGAAATTGAAAGAACAACAATACACCCAGGATCACGAAAAGGACAATCATTGAGATTGCCAGTGGAACCAGTAATCTCGCTTTAATGGATTTAAACCTGAAAAGCTTGAACACAGCAAACCACTCCTTTTATTTAATTAGGGAACAAAATGATTCTTAACGCACCATAACCCTTTGTAATTTTACCATTTTTTTTCGTTATGACAAAATCCTTTATACTATCTTGTGAACTTCATCACTTTTGATGATATGAAAAAGAGGGCGAAAACGATGATCGTATTAAAAGAGGCAAAGGCCTGACTTTCAAGATAATAACGATTTGCTGAAAGTGAAAAATTCACGACACTGGCAAGCGGAAAAAAATCCCGGATCTGCATGGTGTACGAGAGGGTGAATTCGCCATAGATGATGGCAAATATCTGAAAGAAGACGGCAATAATCACCGGCAGGAGGATTGGGAGTTTGATCTTTAGAAACAACTGTAATGCATTTGCACCGTCAACACTTCCCGCTTCTTCCAGAGATCTTCTAAAGCCACTAATATGATTGTAGAGAAAGGAATATGATATTGGAAGTGTCAGTAGGATGTATCCGGCGGTCACAAGTATGAAAAACGGTATATTAAAGAGAATATTCAAATACAACAGGGCGATTGCGAGGAAAGCCGAGGATATCCCAAGAACAGGCGTAATGATGAGATTGGTAATCCTTTTCCTCATGTTGAGGATGATATAGGCCATCATGACACTGACAATACCGGTTATGCCGGCCACTGCTGAAGAATTGATGATGGATTCCACTACGGGAAACCGGTTGTTTAGTTTCCCGGAGAAGAGATTGAAGAAGTGATCAAGGCTGAACTTTGCTTCATAGAAGTTGTACACGATACCGGAGAGTCCGATAAAGACAACGGTGTATTCAAATAGACAGTAAATCCATGAAACAGCATTGACGATAAACCCACTTGTGTCATTGGAGTGTCCGGGGGAAACCGTTTCATACGGATGCTTATCTGCCAGGTTCAAGATATAATTTAAAAGAAAAAGAATGAAAAACTGAGCAAGGGCATATACAAGTGCTTGTGAAAAATCAAAGCTACCCCTGAGGGCGTTGGCTACGGCAACCTCGACGGTAGAAAATCTCAGACCACCGAGATTGATCACAACAGCGAAACTCATAAACGAATAGGTGAAGACGAGAAAAAAGGCCTTGATAATCGAGGGTGTAATAAGGGGAAGCTCGACTCTCAGGAACTTCTTTAACGGGGTGGCCCCATCGATTTCTGCAGCTTCGCGGAGATTCGGATTGATTGATCGAAGAGCATTGGAGATGTAACTGACAAATATCGGTGAGTTATAAAATACATGTGCTATCAGGATTGCTTTGATGGTGTAGAGGATATCCGGTTTTAAACCAAAGACAGCAAAAACACCGTTGTTGGAAAAGATGAGGCTGAAGGCAATAACCATTGATATCGGGGGGAAGAAAAAGGGAATGAAGATGGCATTCTCCAGTAGTTTGGACACGAAACCTTTGTTCTTATAAACATAATAAGCCGGCAGGATAGAGCAGAAAAGGGCAAGCCCTGCAGACAAAAAAGCCTGATAAAGAGAGAACCGGAGAACCCGAAGAAATTTCGGGCTCGCCAGTAAACTGAAATCCTGAATATTCAGATAATCCCTCATGAGAAAAAACAGAGGAACAACGAGGGCAACAATGTAGATCAGCAGTGTAATAGTGCCTGTCTTGTTTTGGGCTTTAATACATGATCCTTTCCCACTCATCGAGCCAACGATCCATGTTTTCCTGAATCTCGGCCGATTCCAGCAGTACGATCTTTTCAGGTTTGACAGCATGTTTAAAAGCGTCGGGAAGCTCCACATCTTTCACCGGAAACATCCATTGATTGAGTGGTACAGCTTTCTGAAAAGGATCGGAGAGGACAAACTCAATAAAGTGAGTAGCCAGTTCTTTCTGATCTGTGCCCTTGACAACTCCGACACCTTCTATCTGTAGATAGGCACCTTCCCCGGGTATGAAAGCCCGGTATCTTGACGATCCGTAATAATGGTATGAATAGGCCCCATCGGTGGCATAACTGACCATCATCGGCGCCTCCCCGGTTTCAAATTTGGAAAATGCCTCAGTCCAGCCCGATGTCACGGTTAAAACAGCCGGTTTGAGCTTTTGCCAGAATTCCTTCCAGTTGTCGCCATGTACAGCTATTGTCCAAAGCAGAAAGGCCTGTCCTGTGCTGGAGCTTCTCGGATCCTGAATAATCAGTGAATCCTCGTACTGTGTCAGATCATTGAACGATATCAGCTCCCCTTCAATTTCTTCAGGATTGTATATCACAGCTATCGCCCCGTAATCATAGGGATAGACATGTCCCGTTTCATCGAAGAGATATTCATTCTTTTCGATATTTGAAAGATTCCCAGGAGTGGTTTTCTCAAGCAGACCCTCTTCAATCGCCTTCAATGTCAAACTCTGATCGAGTCCGAGCACAACATCCGCTCTGGGATTGTTCTTTTCCAGTATAAGGCGTGACAGAACATTCCCCGCATCGCCGAGTTTCACCACCCTCAATTCGCAGTCATTCTGATTCTCAAATTGCTCAACCAGTGAATCCTGA
Source organism: uncultured Thermotogaceae bacterium (assembly GCA_964631265.1). Lineage (GTDB taxonomy): Bacteria > Thermotogota > Thermotogae > MWEM01 > MWEM01 > CAZVWW01. The sequence goes on along the minus strand of CAZVWW010000003.1, from coordinate 24,439 downwards.
ATCCACCCCATGCTCTCATACGTATAAACGGTTAAGGGCTTGGAAAAGAGCATAATGGTCACCATCATCAATAAAACAAACATCATTTTTTTCATATTTTCCCTCCAATAAAAATCCCCTGCCACCGGCAGGGGAAGAATTTTAATGTTATTGTTCCTACGCCGGCATTATCCGGATCAGGTTATACGGGTCGGAAATAAATCCCTCTCAGCCATAAAGGCTCCCCAGTTTTTTGTTCATCTATATCATAACATGATACTATTTCGTTCACATGACTTATAATAGAAATTATTATGACAGGAATTGGCTATCAGTTTTACGGGTATTTTGTCATTCCAACAGAATGGTGTAAAATGATACTGTTTAGATCACTTTATCATAGAGAGGGGAAAAAAGATGGAGTTAACCAGATCACAGATTGACGCTTTTTCAGAATCATATCATTCTGATCAGAAAAAAGAGATCATCGCAAACGCCGTTATTAAAAACGGGATCAACAACGTTGCCATGAACCGCCATTCGATTGCCGGGATGAATTACGAATTCTCAGAGGAGATCGAGGTCGGAAAGGTCACTAATCAGGGAAAGAGCGGGAGGTGCTGGGCCTTTGCCGGGTTGAATAACATCCGGTACAGCATCTCAAAAACGCTGAACATTAAAGATCATGAGTTCGAACTCTCACAGAATTACGCCATGTTCTGGGATAAATTAGAGAAGGCAAATTTTTTTCTTGAGAGTATTATCGAGACCCGGAACGAGGAAGTCTCATCAAGAAATGTCATGTGGCTCCTGAATGAACCGACACAAGACGGCGGGCAGTGGGATATGTTTGTCTCCCTTATTGAAAAGTATGGGATTCTCCCAAAATATGCCATGCCCGAAGCCTATCACAGTGGTAATTCCAGGAACATGAATGCATTACTCGATTTCAAGTTGCGCGACTGTGCCATGAAACTGAGACAACAGAAGGAAAAAGATGTAGAGGCCTTGCGATCCGTGAAGAATACGATGCTGGAGGATATCTATGCCATGCTGTGTATCTTCCTCGGAGAACCTCCAAAGACATTTGACTTTGAATACAGAGATAAGGACAAACAATTTCACAGTGATCGAAATCTCACGCCGCAGGCATTTTACAAAAAGTATTCAGCGATAGACGTGACTGATTATATCAGTCTTATCAATGCCCCGACAGAGGATAAACCCTTCGAGAAGACCTACACGGTGAAGTTTCTGGGCAATATCAAGGGACTCAGGCCGATTAGGTATCTCAATGTTGAAAATAAAGATTTGAAGGCATTGACCATCAAACAGCTCAAAGAAGGAGATCCCGTATGGTTCGGATGCGATGTCGGGAAATTTTCCGATAGAGAATTGGGTATCATGGACACCGAACTTTACAGTTATAAAGAAACCCTGGACACTGAGATAACCCTTTCAAAGGCTGAAAGGTTGAACTACTGTGCCAGTGTCCTGACGCATGCCATGGTCTTTACAGGTGTGGATCTCGCTGATGATAAACCGTTGAAATGGAAAGTGCAGAACAGCTGGGGGGATGAGCCTGGAGAAAAGGGCTTTTTCATCATGAGTGACAACTGGTTTGATGAATACAATTACGAGGTCGTTATTCACAAAAAACATCTGCCCGACCGATTAAAAGAGGCCTATCAAACAGAACCAACCGTCCTGGAGCCGTGGGACCCAATGGGCTCACTTGCGAAGGCTGAATAGGCCTTCATCAACACATAGCTATAGAAAGAGGGGGAGCACGAATGCTCCCCCTGTTCTTCCGAAAGTCAGTTCCTTTTCCCTAAAACTTGAAGTTGCCTATCAAAGAGGTGAGATTATCAGAAAGCGTTTCCAATTCGGAAGAAAGATCTTTTAGACCGTTGGCCGCATCAGCTGTACTCTTGACTTCTTCAGTAATCTTATCCATCTGCTCGGAGACATTCATCATGGATTTCGAAGACTGATCCATGGCGGATGCCATCTCTTCTGAGGACGCACTTTGCTCTTCTGCGGTTCCGGTCAGTGAATCGATGTTTTCCGTTATGGTCTCGATTGAATGGTAGACGTTGTCAAATTCCTCCGAGACCCGTTTTCGACCTTCGACCACATCCTCGTATAATTCAGTGCTTTTTTCAACGGCTGTGCTGGCCTGTGTTGCTCCTTCATCTATTTCATTCAGAATGTTTGCGATGTTCGCTGATGAGGATTGGCTCTCCTCTGCCAGTTTTCTGATCTCATCCGCCACAACGGCAAATCCTTTACCGGCTTCTCCGGCCCTCGCAGCTTCTATGGCGGCGTTTAGCGCAAGGAGATTGGTCTGCTCAGCTATCGATGAGATGGTATTCACGATCTCCTGCACGTTGTTTGATTTTTCAGCAACAGATTTGACTATCTTCGTCGCCTTTGAATTCTGTTCTCCAACTATTGTCATCATCTTGGCCTGTTCTTCAAGCTCTTTCTGACCATTTTTAACAGCTTCTTCTGTATTATGAATCTCATTGGAGAGTTCCTGGGCTGTTTGAGATATCGACTGAGCACTCGAAGCAACCTCTTCGACACCGGAAGTGACCTCTTCTATCGAGGCGGATGTGTTTTGAACGTGATTTTCTATCGTTTCGGTTTCTTCGTTGAGACTATCCGTTCTCTGTTTCCATTCATTCGCCGTATTCGATAGATTCTCCGATGAATCATGAATTTCACTTGAGGCATCACTGATTGATATGATAGCTTCCTTGAATTTACAAGCCATTGTTTTAAGTGATTTTGTCATCTGTCCGATCTCATCCTTTTTATTACTTTCAAACGCAACGGTAAAGTCACCGTTCCCGAATTGCTCCACTTCGGCTTCCAGTTTCTTAATCGGCTTTGTGATGTTGTTGCCGAGGAAATAGGACGTGACAACAAAGCCTGCGGTGATGATCCCGATCAGTATCAGTACAAACAGAATCATCTCATTGGCCCCTGCATTCAGTTCATTAATCGGCACAACAACGCCAAGGGACCAGTTCGGTGTATCCGGAACCTGGCAGTATATCAGAACATCAGTGGTTCCGTCCGGTTCTGTGATCCTCTCGCTTCCGGACTCCCCGTTAATCATCTTTGCGCCGGCCTCTTCAAGACCGGTAAAATCTTCTCTGCTGCTGTTTAAAACATTCATATTCATAACATAGTCTTTGTTTTGATGGGCAATGACCAGACCTTTTCCATCTGTTATAAAACCATAGCCCATGTTCCCGATTCTGATCTTACTGGCAATATCCGTTATCGTCTTTAAAGTGACCATACCGCCGACAACGCCTATCGTCTCGCCTGAGGGTGCCGGAATTTTATGGGCAATGACAAAGACAGGACTGCCGGTCAGTTCGGACACGAAAGGATTGGAGATGACGTACTTTTCTCCATCCATGATTACCTGAAAAAAGTCCCGGTCTTTGAAGTTGATATCTTCATAATCCGCTGTTATACCGACCCCGTCTTCTTGTACAACGAAGAGTTTCTCAAAGATATCACCGATGATCTCCTTATTGGTAAACAGATAATTAGATGAATATTTCAACTCCATCAGCTGAATAGTATTGGTGTTGGAAAGGAGCTCTATCTCTTTCACGCCTGTCTGCAACCATTTGTTGAGTTCATCCGCCCTTCCCTTAACAACCTCCGCCGAGGTCTCCTCAAGCAGTCCGCTTACGGTTCCCTTGACATTGGTGAATATGTACCAGGTCAATATCCCCATGCCGGCAATCGTAATAATGAGAATCCATATGATGATCTTCCATTTGATACTGTTGAAGGAAAACTTTTTCATGCCTAACAACCCCTTTTCATAACCGATTCCAAAGAGTCAGAATAGGTATCCGAGTCAATCTCGATTGTATTATCAATAAGTGAAGGGACAGCACTCAAGCTGTCCCGTTTAAACTTAATTAGATAATATATAAGTTAATTCTTTTTTGTGCACAGTGATTAAAAACAAACATATTTCTCCCTGATGTTCATCCTTTGATTGAGATCAGTACATCAACTACGACACATATTACGATTGGAACCCATAATGCCGCTACGCCAAAAAAGGCCATGTACAGGAAAAAGATGCCAAATGTCATTAAGATTGATATAAAGAGTCTGTCTCCCGGTGTTGTAGGAATCGGTAAAAATCCCTTTCTTTCAATCGGGGGCTTAAACCCTTCGAAAATCACAATTGATACAATCGTTCCTCCGAGCGCAAAAAGTGCAACGATAGTCGGTAGTGTCCAATTCATCCAACCCATTCAACATCACACCCTTCCTAATGCAAAGCCTTTTGCAAGATAATTTCTTACAAAATAAACGACCAGTGCACCGGGAACAATTGTCAGCACACCTGCAGCAGCAAGCAGACCCCATTTGACACCTTCAGCGCCAATGCCCACGGTGAGTGTTACCACAACGGGTTTAGCATCCGTTATCGTCAACGTCTTCGCCAGTATCAGCTCAACCCATGAGAATGTAAAGCACAGGAAGGCCGCAACCCCGATGCCCTGCTTGACCAGGGGGAGGAAGATCTTGAAGAAGAACTTGTGAAACGGGTAGCCGTCCACGAAGGCGGTTTCATCAATCTCCTTTGGTATTCCGGACATAAAGCCCTCCAGTATCCATATCGCAAGCGGTATATTAAAGAGCAGATGGGCAATTGATACCCCGATATGTGTATCGAACAAACCCAGATTGTTGTAAAGTTGGGTAAACGGTATCATGAATATAACGGCCGGTGCCATACGGTTGGTAATCAACCAGAAAAACAGATGCTTATCGCCCCGGAAATTCCATCTGGAAAAGGCATAGGCCGCCGGGACACTGACCACAATCGTTATCGCTACATTCATAAAGACGTATATCAGTGAATTAGCAAAACTCTCCATCCAGAGCTCCGATGTGAATATCTGTTCGTAATTCTTGAAGGTGATCTCCCTGGGGAAGAACGTCATCGAACTCAGAATTTCTTCATCGTATTTTAATGATGTGTTGACCATCCAGTATATTGGGAAGATGAGAATCGTAAAGTAGATGATCAGCAGGATTGTCGCGCCAATTCGTTTATCTTTTTTATCCTTCATCATGCACACCCCTTCCCACACGTGAAATAAACTGGAAGAATATATAACTCATAACGAGAACGATAAAGAAGTAGATGAGGGATGCGGCAGAAGCATAGCCAAGTTCATAAGACTCCGCCTTTCTCGATATGAATAAACTCAGAAATGTTGTTGCCGTTCCGGGACCTCCACCAGTCAAAAGAAGGGGTTCCGAATAGATCTTGAACGAGTCCATAAATCTGAGCAGTATTCCAATGGTCAGAACAGTTCTCAGTTTTGGCAGCGTTACATATTTAAAGGTACTCCACTTTGATGCCCCGTCAATTGCAGCTGCCCGGTAATAGGCGTTTGGAATGGCCTGAAGGCCTGCATAGGAAAGCAGAATCAACAGCGGCGTCCAATGCCAGACATCTACTGTGAGGATTGTAAAGAATGCATCCCCCGAGTTGAGTGTGACGTTGTACGCATAATTCAATCCATTAAAGGCCGCGGGAACAATCCCGACATCCGACTGGGTGAATAGTCTCCAGATGATCCCCACAACGTTGTAGGGGATAAGGAGCGGAATACCGAGCAGGACAAGATTCAACGGCACCCAGTTGCCCTTTTTCGGCATCGCAAGTGCGATAATAATACCCAGAGGGACTTCAATCAACAGCACAAGAAATGTAAAGATGAACTGTCGTCCAATAGAACCCAGAAACTGGGGATCCTGCAGTACTTCCACGAAATTTTCAAGCCCGACAAATGTGGGCATACTTCCGGCAAATATATAGTTCTGTGAATAATTGATAACGGTTACAAGTGGTATAATCGCACTGACAGCCATAAAGGCCAGCGCAGGGAGCAAAAACAACCATGCTCTATTCTTCATCCAAAAATGCCTCCTTTTCCAGGATTTTGAACGCTCATAAAATCCTCTTCTTTTCCTTAAACAGAATCAGTTTATCTGCAGGGAAGGACAGGTAGATTTCCTCACCTTTTGATACATCCATTTCACTCGAAACCTGCACTTTGAGACGGGAATTGCACCCTTCAACGGTCAGAATATAATAATGACCGAAGTTTTCAATGACCTGTATCTCAAACGGATGTGTTTTCTCTTGCTGTTCCTTCGAGACTGCGATTGATTCAGGACGAATGCCTAACTTCATATCCCCTTCTGATTCAACACCTTTTTCCTGTAATTTATGGCTGATGTTCAATTCAAAGCCTTTGCAGTCGAGGACCCCGCCTTTCAGATTGCAATCAACAAAGTTCATGCCCGGACTTCCGATGAAGAATCCGACAAAAGGCTCTTTCGGGTTTTCATAGAGTTCGGTTGCTGTCCCGCTCTGGACGACCGTTCCCTCGTTGAGGATAGAAACATATTGTGCAAAGGTCAGAGCCTCATGCTGGTCATGGGTGACATAAATCATCGTGAGCTTCAGTTCCCTCTGAATTCTCATCAGTAATCTTCTCAAACCGTTCTTCAGCTTGGGGTCTATGAGGGTTAAAGGCTCGTCGAGAAGCATGGCAACGATATCATCCCGGATGATGCCCCTGCCGAGAGAAATCCTCTGTTTCTCACCTTCGTTAAGCGAACCCGCCGGTTCAGAGAGGTATTCATCCAGGTCGAGTAGATCTGAGGTCTCTCTTACCTTTTTATCAATTTTGGCCTGACCGTAACCGCTGTTTCTTAACGGAAAAGCCAGGTTGTTGTAGACATCCATTGTATCGTAGGCCACCGGAAACTGAAAGACCTGCGCTATCTTTCTCTGCTGGGGAGATAAATCCGTAACATCCCTTCCGTCAATCAACACCTGTCCCTCTGTCGGTCTCAGTAACCCGGAAATAATATTCAACATGGTGGTTTTACCGCCGCCTGAAGGACCCAGAAGGGCATTTGCGGTTCCATCTTCCCAGGTAACGTTTAGATCGTTTATCACCCATTTGGCCTTGTTTCTGTCTTTTACAGTACCAAAAGAGTATTCGTAAGAATGGCTGATATCTTTAAACTCAAGTTTTGCCATTCTCAATCCCCCCCTGTTTTTGTGACCAAGGTCTTATCATCTTTATCAAAGATGAATAATCTTGTCGTATCCACAAATATTTTTATTTTTGTACCGTAATCATAATGGACTATCTCCGGCTCAAGGACGATGATATTATTGCCCTGATAATCAATATGTAGTTCTGTCTCAGAACCGACAATCTCGCTAAGGGAGAGCTCTCCCACAATCGGGACCTTATTCTCACCTTCGTGAAATCCGATATCCTTTGGTCTTATACCGACAATGTAATCTTCCTTTTTCAGTTTGTCCATCACATCGGCAACATTAATCTTCAGCTCGCCGCTGATATCGATAGTCTTATCATTTCTGTTCAGTTTTCCCTCAATGAGATTCATCGTGGGATTGCTGAAATACTTGCCAACCATGCTGTACCTGGGATAGTTGTAGACTTCCTGTATATCCCCGTACTGTAATAATCTGCCTTCATATAGATATCCCGTGTGGGATGAAAGTGCCATAGCGTCAATGGGATCCGCTGTGGCGTATACAAATGCCCCTTCCCTGTTGGAGAATGTCTCCTTCAACTGGGTTCTAAATTCTTCTCTGAGTTTATAATCCAGATTGGCCAGGGGTTCATCAAGAAAGATGTATTTCGCTCCTTTTACCATTGCTCTTGCTATTGCGGTTCTCTGTCTTTGTCCACCGCTTATCTCTTCGGGATTCTGCTTGAGAATTTTATTGATGTTTAATAATTCCGCTACCTCATGGACCTTTTTATCAATTTCTCTCTTTGAATATTTTTTCGCTACACGAAGCGGGGAGGCGATGTTCTCATAAACGGTTAGATTCGGATAGTTGATAAAGTCCTGATAGACCATGGCAATATTACGTTTTCTAACCGTCAGATCTGTCACGTCCTCACCGTCATAATAGACCCTGCCCTCGTCGAGTGTTTCGAGACCTGCCATCACTCTCAGCAAAACAGATTTTCCGGCGTCGGAGGGGCCGAGAAAACAGACAAACTCCCCATCATCAATTTTGAGACTGACGTTATCCAAAGCCTTTTTTCTTCCAAATGTCTTCGAAACATTTTTCAGTTCTATTCCCATAAACTCACCTCTGAATTCTTGGAGTTTTCTAAAAACCAGAAAGACACCATAAAAAAGTATTAATAACTGTCCCTGCCCCGAATGATTCGGGGCAGGAACATATTACTAAATCAAACAATTACAATGCTGAATTAATCCTGCCACTGTTTAACGAGATCGTCGTACTTGATCGTCTTAGGATCTTCTCTTCCTTCGATTTTCGGCTTAGGTGCTCCGGGCTGATTCAGCCAGTATTCTTCACTCCTGGGTTCGTTCAGTTTCGGTGATTTATTCGGAAGTCTTAATCTTCCCATTAATTCGTCCATCTTGGCTGCGAGTTCATCCATGGCTTCCTGTGGTGTCAGTTCTTCTGTTACGGCTCTTGATATGTATTTCCACCACTGTTCTGCCAACAACGGATAATGAGGAACATTAGGGCCGGAGTCTGTGTAGAGTTTCTCTCTCGGTGATCGATAGAATGTGATGATACCGCCGAGGTCGCCTTCATGTTCTGTCCAGTAGTCGGAGAAGACTGTGGATTTTCTAACCGGTGTGAATCCAATGTTGAACTTCTTCAAAGATACAGTCTTTGATACACAGAACTGCGCCCAGAGCCAGGCTGCTTTCTGGTGTTCAAGATCGACACTGTTCTTCAAAATGGTCCATGAACCTGCGTCCTGATATCCAACCTTCATGCCTTCTTCCCAATATTTTCCATGAGGTGTCGGAGCAACTCTCCAGAGCGGTTTCCCGTTCATGTCGGTTACATTACTGGTAACGTCTGTAAAGCCGCCACCTGAGAGCCATGTGATGTACTTGAACATCTGCTGTGCAACCGTTCCCCTTGAAGGAACAGGTCCGGCCTCTGACCATGTCATCGATGATGCGTAAGGTGGTGCATACTTCTTCAACCAATCAATGTATTTTGTAAGGGCATATACCGCTGCAGGTCCGTTAGTCGCTCCACCTCTTGATACGGAGGCTCCAACAGGATTACCATTCTCGTTGACTCTGATTCCCCATTCGTCAACCGGGATTCCATTAGGTAGACCCTTGTCACCGGCACCGGCAATGGACAGCCATGCATCTGTAAATCTCCATCCGAGTGACGGGGATTTCTTTCCGTAGTCCATGTGACCGTATACTTCTACGCCGTCAATTTCCTTACCTGTGAAGAATTCAGCAATATCCTCGTATGCAGCCCAATTAAGGGGTACACCAAGCGCGTAACCGTATTCTTCCATGAATTCTTCTTCAAATTCCGGGTTGTTGAACCAGTCGTATCTGAACCAGTAGAGGTTTGCGAACTGCTGGTCGGGAAGCTGCAACTGATTGCCGTCATAATCCTGACCAAATTCGAGGTTCAGGAAGTCATCAAGGTCGAGATTCGGGTTTGTAACGTCTTTACCGGCACCCGCCATAAAGTCAGTAAGATTCAAAGCACTGTTCAATCTGAGATGCGTACCGATTAAATCGGCATCATTGACATAAATGTCATACAGCTTTGTTCCTGTTTGAATCTGCCTCTGTACACGGTCAACGATCTCACCTTCACCGATAATGTCATGAACAACTTCGATTCCGGTAATTTCGGTAAACGCATCTGCAAGGACCTGTGATTCGAACTTATGCGTTGTGATACCCTCGGCTGTTGATTTCAGTTCCATTCCTTTGAACTCTTCTGCAGCCTCTTTAAACCATTCGAGTTCTGCAATCCTTTCTTCTCTTGAAAGAACTGAAGGATCGAAATAATCGGCCCATTTCTCAATAGCCTCGTCTGCCGCAAAGGCCTGTGTCCCAAAAAAGCTCAAAAACAAAAATGATACAACGAACAACGAAAGAATAATCTTTTTACTCATTTTCTCCTCCTTTAAAACTGCACTTTGATCTGAATAATTTCCCAACATAGCCAACGAACAATACCTAAAATCAGCTTTTCAAGTATCACCCCCATAGTAATGGCATTCAGTTACAAGAAACTAAAAACGGTGAAAATGTAAAAATATTGGATTATTAAATTAGTAAACAAACAATAGTAGTGGTTTTTGTTGAATAACAAAAAATATAGATTTATAAAACGAGCTTAAATGTTCTCTAAACGGGAGTAGTTTTCGGAAAGTGTTTTTTTACTCATTCTTCTGTAAAACACAGAATATTCAGTTTAACCTGTACTGCTTTACAAAAAATGAAAGTTTTATCGGATTAATACAAGACAGAATCATTATATATAAAACCCCGGGATAAATCAAATCTTGTCAACCTCTATTTTGGTTAATTATTTCCGATTACGACCGGTTAGTTCGTTTTTATTGTCGTTTTCGCACCAAGTATCAATCTAACATCGAACATTAACGGTATAACGATTTTAATAGGACCATTTTCAGTAGAAAGACCTCTTACAGACAAACCTTATAACAACTTCATCAATACGGCCTCGTAAGGCCTCAGCATCATCGTAATGAAAGGCATTCCGCTTGTCTTTTCCAAAACTCCTCTGTCATGATAAACCGACAATAATATGTTGCACCCTTTCGAGAAATCCCTTGTAATAAGCGTCTTTTTCTGATCAGAGAGATTCATCACAACGAAAAACTCGTCTTCATCGAGTCTTCTCTTATAAGCAAAAAGTCCCTCCTGATCAGTCTGTACTAAAACAAATTCACCGTAGACCAGTGCAGGGTTCTTTTTTCTCAAATCGATCATCTTTCTGTAGAAATGCAGGACAGAATCCGGGTCGCGTAGATTGTCCTCAACATTAATCGTCATTTGTTGCCCGTTAACCTGGAGCCAGGGCCGGACCCGGGAAAAACCGGCGTTTTTTGTATTGTCCCAATGTATAGGGGTTCTGCATCTGTCTCTCGAGAATACTCTCACCTGTTTCATGATGCTTTCCTCATCCAGCCCTTCTTTTTTTAATCTGTTGTACAGTTTGAAAGCGGAGATATCACGATATGCGTCGATGCTCTGATAATAAGTATTGGGCATGCCTATCTCATCCCCCTGGAAGATAAAGGGGGTTCCCTCCAGCGTCAACAGAAACATGGCAAAGAGTTTTGCCGATTCTTCGCGGTAACGCCCTTCATCTCCAAACATGGAGACGATCCTCGGTAGATCATGATTTGAAAAACAAAGACCCGTCCAAGCCTCTCCATGCAGCTCTGTCTGCCAACGGCTGATGATCTCTTTCAACTTTTTAATGTCTTTACCATGCTCCTTGTAATAATCTGTATGCTCAAAAATGAAGACCATATCAAATTCATTCCCCACTTCGCCGGCATACAGCTTTGCCTTTTCAGGAGTGATATAACCGCACTCCCCGACCGTAAAGACATCATAATGGTCGAACGTCTGCTCTCTCATCTCTCTTATGAATTCATGAACACGCGGCCCATCGACAAAGTTTTTGTGCGAAAACACATAACGCTCATTTGAATGACTTTCATTGTCAGGAAGCCCGGGAACCTTTGAGATCAGATTAATGGCATCGAGTCTGAATCCGTCGATGCCTTTTTCCAGCCACCAGTTGATCATTGAATAGAGTTCTTTTCTGACTTTCGGATTCTCCCAGTTCAGATCGGGCTGATAACCTGAGAAGACCCCGAGATAATACTGATCCGTTCTCTGATCGTAATGCCAGGCCGACGGTTCAAAGAAGGCTGCCCAGTTATTCGGCTCCCGGCTGTTTTTCGGACCTCGCCAGTAATAATAATCCCGGTACGGATTATCTCTTGATTTCCGGGACTCTTGAAACCAGAAATGCTCGTTTGACGTGTGATTGATGACCAGGTCCATGATCACTTTAATTCCCTTTTCATGAGCCCTTTGCAGTAATTCATCCATATCCGCCATCGTCCCGTATACCGGATTGATACTGTAGTAATCACTGATATCGTAGCCGTTATCTTTGTTCGGGGATTGATATAACGGACTCAACCATAATGCATTGATACCAAGTGATGTAAGATAATCGAGTTTTTGAATAATCCCGTTGATATCTCCAACACCATCATCGTTACTGTCATAAAAACTCATGGGATATATCTGGTATGCAACTGCTTCTTTCCACCATTTTCTGTTCATATCGTTATCCTTTTCAAAAGGGTTTTAGAGCAACTCGTTGATTATCTTTTCATCAACTCGATACGGGATGGTGATATGATCTGTTGCCTGATTCTCAACATTATAATCTATCGAGGTGGAAACAGCATTGTCATTGCCTGCCCAGGCTCTTCTGGCAACACCACCCATAACATCCCAGGGGATCGCTTTCTGAATGATCGTGTCCACCCGTTCACTTCCGTCAAGGACCAGTCCAAATCCCCCGTTGATGGCCTTGCCGATTCCAACACCCCCGCCGTTATGCAGGGCCACCATGCTCATTCCCCTGGCACTGTTCCCGGCAAAACAATGGGTGGCCATATCCGCCATAATATTACTCCCGTCTTTTATGTTGGCCGTCTCTCTGAAGGGTGAGTCAGTTCCTCCTGTATCATGATGATCTCTTCCGAGCATGACAGGTCCAATCGTTCCCTTTCTGACCATGGCGTTGAATTTGAGAGCGATATTTTTCCTGCCTTCAGCGTCCTGATACAGGATTCTCGCCTGGGTTCCCACAACCAGTTTGTTGCTGTCGGCATCTCTGATCCAGATATAATTATCCCGATCCTGCCCTCTTCTGTCAGGGTTGATACAGTTCATGGCCGCCCTGTCGGTTTTCAACAGGTCTTCATGTCTTCCACTCAGACAAACCCATCGAAAGGGACCGTACCCATAGTCAAACAACATCGGCCCCATGATATCCTCCACGTAGGATGGAAATATGAACCCTTCGGAAGTATCCTTCCCGTTTTTGGCGATCGCCTTTGCTCCTGCATCAAAGACCGCCTTCATGAAGCTGTTCCCATAATCAAAAAAATAAGTTCCTTTGTCAACCAATTGCCTGATGAGTGAGAAATGCTTTTTCAAACTGCGTGTGACAAGGTCTTTGAACTGTTCTTTATTCTCTCTGAGCATCTCCGTTCTTTCGCTGAACGTCAGACCCTGTGGACAGTATCCGCCGTCATACGGAACATGGCACGAGGTCTGATCGGATAGCAATTCAATCTTGATATTTTCATTAACGGCATATTCAAGTAAATCAATGATATTCCCGTAAAAAGCGAGTGAAACGGCCTTTTCCTCTTTCCGGTACTCTTCCGCGGCCTTAAATACCTCTGCAGGCTCTTCATATATCGCATCGATCCAACCCTGATTTTTCCGCGTCTGTATCCTGGAGTGGTCCACCTCAGCAATGATGCCAACACCATTGGCAATCTTAACCGCCTTCCCCTGGGCACCGCTCATTCCCCCAAGCCCGGAGGATATAAAGAGATGGCCCGTTAGATCAGAATCGTCCGGAATGCCCAGCTGTTTTCTACCGGCGTTCAGGAGGGTGTTGAAAGTCCCGTGAACAATTCCCTGAGGACCGATGTACATCCACCCGCCGGCGGTCATCTGACCATAATTGGCAACACCGAGAGCGGCGGCTCTGTGCCAGTCCTCCTGATTGTCAAACAGTCCCACCATCAGTGAGTTCGTCAGAATCACCCTGGGACTGGCTTTTGACGATTTGAAGAGTCCGAGCGGATGACCCGAGGCCACAACAAGTGTCTGTTCATCCGTCAGCCTTTCCAGATAACGCTTGATCAACCGATACTGCATCCAGTTCTGACAGACCTGACCGGTTTCCCCATAGGTCACCAGTTCGTAAGGGTAGAGGGCAATCTCAAAATCCAGATTGTTCTCTATCATAACCTGTATCGCTTTTCCTTCAATGCAGTTCCCTTTGTACTGGTCAATCGGCTTCCCATATATCCGTCCCGCCGGTCTGTAACGGTACCCATAAATCCGTCCCATTGTATCAAGTTCATTCAAGAATTCGGAAGCAAGTTCTTCATGAAGAGCCTGCGGAATATACCGGAGGGCGTTTTTCAACGCCATTTTCTTCTCCCGCTTCGTCAACGTCAGTTCACGTTTGGGTGCTCTTCTGATCCCTTCTTCAAACTCCTTTTTTTCAGGCAGTTCTTCTGAAAGTTTAATGGTCATCGCTTCGCCGATCTTTGAATTCTCAATCATTTTATCTCCCCCGTTATGTGTTCTTTTCCTCTATTTTATCATAGAAAAACAAACAGACTGGTTATCGCTCTAAACTATTCAATATGAAAACAGTTCTTAATAAAATTCTGTTATACTAAAACTGTATTAAATCCTCAAATAATGACAGAAGGAGACTCATGTGAGAACAAGAAGCAGACTATTGTGGGGGGCCGCTTTGCCTTTCATCAAATTATGGATTAAAAACCGCTATGACCTGAAGATTGTCGGGACATTTCCAGAACCGCCTTACATACTAATCGCCAACCACACCCAGGATGTTGACCCCTTCTTTCTGCTGTCTGTGATTGGAAAACCGGTCTCTTTTATCATCAACAACGCTGTTTTTCAAAACCCCGTCGTATCACATGTTTTGAGAAATATGGATATGATATCAAAACAAAAGGAAACCAGCGATTTGAGGACTATTTATAAAGTCTTGAAATATATTAAAAGCGGCAGAACCGTTGGGATTTTCGCCGAAGGGAACGCCACCTGGGACGGTGTTTCAAAGAATGTTTACGGCGGTACAAGTAAGCTCCTTGACAGAGGTACAATACCAATTGTAGCTGTGAGGATCAGCGGGGGTTATCTGGTTAATCCCCGATGGGCGGATAAGAGGCGTTATGGCCCTATCGAACTGAATATAAAGGAATTCTCAGACTCTTCGGCTTTGGATCATATCCAACAATCGGACTGGGAATGGCAGAGAAAAACCGGGTATCTTTACAAGGGTTCATCGAGGGCTGCCGGCATCGAGAGGATTATCTGGTTTTGTCCGGCCTGTCAGGCCTTTAGCACGGTGAACGCCAAAGGAAATGATGCTTATTGCTTCAAATGTGGCAATAGCTGGCATATCTCAGAAACCGGCTTTATCTCCGGGCATTCCGTTCACCACGTTGTCAAGGAACAAAAGAAAATGCTTGAACAGTTTCTGAAAGAACGACAATTGAAGAAAGATAAGGAGATCGGAGACGCTCATCTTAATATGTGGCATGGAAAGGAAAAAAAGAAGTATGTGAGTGGGCAGGGGAGAATCATCATTAATGATCAATCGTTTGAATTAGCCGGCAACAGATTTTTTTATGGTAAAATCAATGCCCTTAACACTTTCATGTCAACGATGCTTGAGTTTCTGTACGGCCCTTATCTGGTACGGATCAAAACCAGGTACAACGCGTTCTTTTTACTCAATCTCATCAAGACAACTCGGAGGTGGCTTCAATGTTTTGGGAAACAATAGATGATGTCGTTTATATATTGATGTTCTTTGGGATGGCCGTTTTGGCCAAGCGGTTCTTTCCCCCCTTGAGAAGATATTTAATACCGAACTCCATTCTGGCCGGATTTTTCGGACTTATTCTCGGCCCCAATCTCCTTAATCTGATACCTGTTAATGTGGATGCCCTTGGACCTCTGATTTATCATCTGATGGCCATCGGTTTCATCAGCCTTAGTCTGAGAAGCAGTCGCAAATCACAAAAAGATTGGAATGCGATGAATGCCGGGCTTATCATTATCACGACTTATCTTGTTCAGGGGGTACTCGGGTTCGGTATGACCCTCCTCTGGTCACTCGCTGACAAGGCTGTTCCCCCTGTAATGGGCCTGCTGATGCCAATGGGGTTTGGACAAGGGCCCGGTCAGGCCTTTTCAATTGGAACACAATGGGAACAACTCGGCATGGTCAACGGCGGATCGATTGGACTTGCCATAGCCACAGCCGGTTTCGGCTGGGCCACGATCGGGGGTATTATCATACTGAATATACTCCTGAAGGGAAAGATAAGAGATAAAAAGGTACAGATAGAACAGAAAAAAGAGATTAAGGTGAAAGATTATGAATTCTCGGATATGGACGGGCTGACCATTCAGATGGTTCTGATCGGTTTTGTGTATGTGCTTGTCTATCTGATACTTGGTGGGGTAAACATGCTTCTGGAAAGCCTTGGAGAGTTCGGCAGCGGGCTCGGAACCACACTCTGGGGATTCCATTTTGTCTTCGGTGCTGTCATTGCCATCGTTTTCAGAAGAGGGTATAATTTTGCGCACAAAAAGGGCTGGACAAAAGAAAAATATCTCAACAACTTCTTATTACAAAGAATTGCGGGTTTTGTTTTTGACTTTATGGTGGCCGCTTCGATCAGTGCAGTCGTTCTTGAAAGGATTTCACACACGTTCTGGCCGATATTCGTCATTACCTTCACCGGCGGGCTTGTAACATTCGCCTACGTCTCCTTCATCGTCAAGAAGACAATGAAAAAAAATCATCTGCCCAATACGATCGGTTTCTTCGGTCATTTAACCGGAACCATCTCAACGGGAATGGCCCTCCTGCGCGAGGTTGATCCCCTTATGAAAAGCGGGGTTCCTGAAAACCTCATCTTTGGAAGCGGCGTTGCCATACTCTTCGGGTTTCCAATGATACTGGTTTTGAACATACCGGCCATCGGCATGAAATCGGGCAACACCGATCTCTTTCTTTACAGTTTTCTGGCGTTGATTGCTTATGGTGTCTTTCTTTATCTTTTCTGGTTCAGGTTATGGAAGAAGAACAGGGATAAGTAAACGGATCGGCATCAACCGATCCGTTTTATAAGAATCGTTCAAGATCACTCAGGCGGTACGGGGTTAAGATACATCTCGATGACATCCCAGAAGGTGTAGTTGTCGAGATCCAGGTTGATATCAAAGGTGTTGTTATCTCCCGCTTCGTAATTAACGCTCATTGAACTGTTGCTGTCCACATCGAAGAAATCTATGTTGTTGCCAGCCCCCTGCAGCAGGCTCATAAAAAGAGTGCTGTTAAGAATCGCCGGATTGTTGATGATTGTCCAAATCTCGTTGTCGATCAGGACATCAAAGAGTGTCTTGTCCGCAGCGAAGTTCGTTTCAGATGTCTCAAGCCCGGAGAGCTCTGTCAACAGCACGGTCAAGTCAACGTCGACGTTGAGTCCGAGATCGGTCTGTCCTTCAATTGGAATCACGGCATTATAATCCATTTCAAAATCGATCTCGTCGTTTAAAAAGTCGGGCGCCAGCGTTTCCAAAATCACGAGCAGTTTTGTATTCTCAGTGATCGTGGTTCCGTTAAGCGTTATCTGAATATCCTGGGAAATCTCCCGCTTAGTCAACATCATTGCCGGTTCGCTTGTCAATTCCGCCAACGTCTTGTTCAGCACCGGTTTGAAAAGTGCGATAGTCTCACTCTTTTCCGCATATCCCCCTTCTGCAACGATCTGATACACGCTGTTGTAAGAAGTCCATCCGTTTTCATCGGTCTTCTGTTCTTCAAAACCGTAAAGATCGTACGCAAAAGCCAGGAAGAGATTCATATATTCGATGGCAAAATCGATATCGGGAAGGGTCAGAATCTCATCCAGAAATACATCATTCAATCTCATCTTACTCTCCGGGGAGGTCACAGCACATATCTGATTCCAGATAGACTGCAGTTCCCCCCAGGTACTCTCTGTGTTCTGGCTTAAGAGTGTCTCCCAGTCTACTGCTTCAACAATGGTTAAGAAACCGGGCTTAAAGGGTGTTTCTGTCTGGCCGATGTAATCATCTGTTTCCTCCAGTATCGTGATGAGCTCCTCGCTTCTCTCTTTAAAGTCAATGATCGCCTCGACGCCGTATATCATAACCGCCAGATCGCGATAATCAATAACCAACTCGGTGTTGCCCGATAAATCTTCGTTTAACAACTGACTGAGGTTTTCAAGCATGGTCTCTCTTGCCTGCCCCTCAAGTGTTATCTTGATGTCGTATCGATCCGGGCGCTCTCTGATACTTTCCCCAAGCTCACTGATCTCGGAGAGGATACTGTATCCTTCCTGATTCGCGTTGATAGTTGACAGGGCCTGATTCAAAAGCGCTATGACTTGCTCGAGATACTCACTTTGAGGTTGTTCAACCTCTCTTGCTTCAATAGCCATGCCTGTCGAAATGAGAGCTGAGAGCATTGTAACGACATCCCCGTCGTTAAGACTTTTGACAACATACTCAGGCGAGTCCTGAGATACATTGTTAAAATCCGACAATGTTGTTTCGACCGTTTCGTTATCGTTGTCCTGATACTCGTCTTCCCCTAAAAACCATTCCTCAAATTTAGCACAGCCTGCTAATAAGACCATTAGAGCTATTACCAAAATCAATATTCCTTTTTTCATTATTGCACCCCTCTCCAAGTAATGTATAATAGTCAGTGAGATGAATTCATCCCATTAATGAAATTATACCATACTATCACAGCAACTCACCGGGGAATGATACGATTTGAACGGGTTAATCACACAATTGCCGCAATATATACACGATGAAGTGGAAAAGATCTGGGAACGATTGCATCTTCTGTTTGGAATCAACAGAGTTAAAAGCACGACATTACCGCATTTAACCTGGGTGATTGCTCAAGAATGTGATGAAACAAAAGTAAAAGATGAAATTGACAGACTCAGAAAAAGGCATTTCCCGTTTGTCATCAAGACGAACGGGATCGGAATCTTTACCGGAAAAAGACCGGCCGTATATATTCAAATCAAACCCACCGTTGAATTACTCAAGTTTCAGAGCACATTATTCGAAGTCTTTTCAAAATTATCAAAGAAACCAAAAAAGCATTACATCCCTCATAGATGGATCCCGCATATAAGTCTTGCCATTGAGGATGTATCGGATGAAAACATTGCGAAGTTAATTGCCTATCTCCTGCCGATAACGTTCAAACATGATGTAAGAATTGAGAGCATTTCCCTTGTGAGAAGAAAAAAAGGGATGGATATGGAAGTGTTGGAACGGTTTTTTCTCGCTCAGAAAAACGATCCGGATTCTATGCTTCGTGATTAGGCGCTTATTAATGGTATAATCAAGAAAACAAATAATAACGGGGGTGTGGTTATAAATGGACTATATGGAGAAATACAAAGAATGGCTGAATAACGACTTCTTTGATCCCGAAACAACCAAAGAACTGGAATCTATCAAGGGAAATGATGATGAGATCAAAGACAGATTCTATACCGACCTTGAGTTCGGGACAGCCGGCCTAAGAGGGAAGATAGGGGCCGGCACAAACAGGATGAACCAATACATTATCGCGAGGGCAACACAGGGACTCGCGGAAGTCATAAAAGACCACGGGGAAACTGCAATGAAAAAAGGAGTGGCGATCGCCTATGATTGCCGGCATTTTTCCGATCTCTTTGCCAAAACAGCTGCGCTGGTCCTGGCTCAGAATGGGATAAAGGCTTATCTATTCGAATCACTCAGATCCACTCCTGAATTATCCTTCGCTGTACGCTACCTGAAAACACAATCCGGGATTGTCGTCACCGCCAGTCACAATCCACAGGCCTACAACGGTTACAAAGTCTATTGGAAAGAGGGCTCTCAGATCCTCAGAGACATTGCCGATCCCATCACCGAATACATAAAGCATATAACGGACTTTTCTTCAATAAAGCAGATGGATGAAAAAGAGGCCCTTGATAAGGGACTGCTTCAATACATTGGAGAGGATATTGACAATGCGTATTTGAAGATGGTCAAATCGCTGTCTTTACGGGACGATGTCAATAAGGACCTTCGAATTGTCTACACCCCTTTAAACGGTACCGGTAATTTCCCGGTTCGAAAGGTCCTGGCTGATCGCGGATTCAAAAATGTCTTTGTTGTACCCGAACAGGAAAAACCCGATCCCGATTTCACAACTGTCGGTTATCCGAATCCCGAGGACCTGAATGCCTTTCAATACGCGATAGACCTTGGGAGAAAGAAAAATGCCGATCTGTTACTCGCAACGGATCCCGATTGCGACAGACTCGCTGTGATGATTAAAGACGGGGATAAATATGTTCCTTTTAACGGCAATCAGACCGGTGCCATCCTGATTAAATATATACTGCAGGCGCTTGATGAACAAAACAGGATTCCTCAGAACGGGGTTATTGTCAAGTCAATCGTAACAGGCGATATGGGAGAAAAGATTGCCGAAAAGTACGGTGTAAAGACTGTTGAAAGTCTGACCGGATTCAAGAATATCTGTGGAAAGGCAAACGAATTCGAAAAAACAGGCGAATATGAGTTTATCTTCGGCTATGAAGAGAGCATCGGCTATGTCTATGGAACACGGGTCAGGGACAAAGATGCTGTCATCTCATCGATGCTGCTTGTTGAAGCAGCAGGCTTTTTCGCACGCGAGAACAAGACCCTGCTTGATGTGCTGGAGGGCATCTACAAGGAAGTGGGTTACAAGACAGAAGCACCTTTTTCACTGGTTCTGGAGGGTATGGAAGGCAAAAAACGCATCAAAAGAATGATGGATGCCATCAGAGCTCATCCACCTGAAAATATCGCCGACATGGATGTTGTCGCTGAAATAGATTTTCTCGATCAGGCCATCATCGATGTGCCCGGGACAAATGCGTTGAAGTTTATCCTCGAGGACAAGTCCTGGTTTGCCATCAGACCTTCGGGCACTGAGCCCAAGCTGAAGGTCTATGTTTATTCGAACGGCGAAGACAAGAACCTTTCCGATGAGAAGGCTGAGATCATCCAGGAAGCGATAAAAGAGATGTTGTACAAAGTGGAATAAGCAAAAAAGAAAGCTCCGTTATCGAACGATAACGGAGCAATTTGATTATGCCTTATTAAGTGCCTCCATCAGGTTTTCCACAATCTGCTCGCCAACCCGTTTCTGTGCCTCGAAGGTAGAAGCGCCTATATGCGGGGTTCCGATGACATTATCGTAGGATAACAGGCGTTTTCTCAGTTCGTCTGTTGGCGGTTCAACATCGTAAACATCCAATGCTGCTCCGGCCACTTTCCCTGATTCAATATTATCACAAAGGGCCTGCTCGTTCAGGATCCCGCCTCTTGCCGCATCGATGATGAAGACATCATCTTTCATCTTTTTGAAGGCCGCATCGTCAATTAATCCCTTCGTTGCATCTATCAACGGGGTGTGAACGGTAATGATATCCGCCTCTTTGTAAAGCTGATCCAACTCCAGGAATTCAACGTCGAGACCTCCACTGTCTTTGACCACATCGTAGGCAACGATTCGGCAATCAAAGGCCAGGAGTCTTTTAGCCACCTCTTTACCGATTGTCCCGAATCCGATGATGCCCACTGTCTTTTTATAGAGTTCATAACCTCTTAGTTTCTTCTTTTCCCACAGCTGGTTCTTTAAACCGTTTGTTCCTCTTGGGATATGTCTGAAGAGCGAGAGCATCAACCCGATGGTGAGCTCAGCAACACTGACTGAGTTGGCACCGGGGGTGTTGACAACCTCGATGCCCTTTTCTTTGGCGGCATCGAGGTCGATATTGTCAAGGCCTGTTCCCGCTCTGGCGATTACCTTCATTTTTTGGGCGTTTTCAATGATCTCTCTCCGAATCTTGGTGGCGCTTCTGACAACCACGGCATCCATTTCACCGATCGTGTCCTTTAATGTTTCTTTATCATAATGCTCAACCGTTACGTCAGCATTCTCATATGATTTCAGCTTCTTCATTGCATCTTCGTCAAGCGGATCGTTGACATGAATCTTCCAGGCCATATTAAACACCTTCTTTAAGAAAGACTTCTTCAGCGGCTTTTACAGCGGCTCCGAGCTCAACTTCATGACCGAGTTCTCTGAATGCCATCTCGAGAGCGGATAAACCGACAATCGTGTCGAATTTACCCATATAACCGAGATGTGCCATTCTGAATATTTTCCCTTTGTATTCAGCCTGTCCGCCGGCCATCGTGACACCGTACTTGTCTCGCATCAGTTTGGTGAGTTTGACTGTGTCCACAGGAGATAAAACGGCTGTTGTGACGTTGCCGGGCTTTTTGGAGAGCAGTTCAAATCCCAGCGCCTTCACTCCTGCCCTTGTGGCCTCGGAGAGTATTCTATGCCTCTCCCAGACGTTTTCCAGTCCTTCCTCTTCTATCATTTCAATTGCCTTTTTCAACTGGTAAATCTGATTGACACCTGCCGTATAGGGAGAATCCGGATATTTTTTTCGGTATTTTTTGAGGTCAAAGTAGTATTTTTCCCCTCGCTTGCATTCGTCAACTCTCTTCCAGGCCTTTTCACTGAGGGTTATAAGGGCCAACCCCGGGGGTAGCATGACTCCCTTCTGAAGACCGGTGCAGACGATATCAACATGCCAGTCATCCATCTTCAACGGTTCTGCCAGTAGTCCACTTACAGAATCGACGACCATGAGGGCCTTGTATTCTTTAACCACATTTCCCAATTCTTCAATCGGATTCACCGTTCCGGTTGATGTCTCGCTGTGTGTTGTGAAAACAGCTACTGTATCGGGGTTCTTCTCTAACGCTTCTTTTATCTGTTCCGGTCTTGCATAATCGCCCCATTTCAGTTTTATCAGATCAATCTCAGCACCGAATGCCTCGCAGATTTCAACCCATCTTTCACCAAATTTGCCGCCATCCACAACGATGACTTTATCGCCCTCAGAAACGATATTCGCTACAGCTGCCTCCATAGAACCCGTTCCGGTTGAAACCAGTGACATGACTTCGTTCTTTGTTTGAAAAAGCATCTTCGCCTTTTCAAGTGTCTCCTCCTGAATCTTAACAAACTGAGGTGTTCTGTGATGTATGGTCTCCTGAGCACCAGCCAACAGGATGTCATTCGGGACCGGTGTCGGTCCGGGAGCCAACAGGTAATTCTTTTTAATCATTTACATTCCTCCTTTTTTTATCTGTGCTTTCTGTCCGCTTTTATGATTGCCGTCATTTTTTCTTTCTGGTTTAACTGTCTTTATAATATCAGAAAATCCCCCGTATGTCGAGAAAGAAATGGTGTGAACCCGATAATTCAAAACCCATGCTCCCTTTTGTTTCCTTTTCAGGCCATTTTGTTTTTCAACGCACTTTTTAAGTGAATAAAGATGCATGATTGAATATTCTTGCACACAAAAACAACTTCTTATCTTTACCGGTCTGTGTTATAATTCATTGCAGGAGTGCTATGGAACACCATCTCTTTTGAAGGAGAAAAAAATATGAGCCAAACCGGCTTTGATCAACTTAAAATCTTTAAAACCCTGCTCAATCTGGATATTGTCCATTCGGATGAAGGCGTTAATAAACTTGCCGAAGAATTGTCGATCAATTTTGAGACAAATGAATGTGCTATTTTCATCTTCGAAAGGGAAAAACAAGCCTTCAGGCTCTTTGGTATATCGACGCTTGACAAATCGCTTGTAAAGGTTTTTAAAATTAAGAACTCGGAACTCGATGCCTATCAGGAGATTAAAAAGGGAAATCTTGTCAATATGAAAACAGAAGATTTGAAAGAAAAACATCGAATCTTCGATTCTGACAAACTGATGCTTTTTCCCGTACTGGACAGAAATGAACTGATCGGGATGATCATGTTCGGTTTTGACGATTATTCAACGCTTGAGGATAATTTTTCGACCTTTATCGAACTGCTGAGAAGCATCGGGAAGATCGTCAAGCTCTCGATCGAGAACAGACTGTATCGGGATAACACCCAGAAACTCTTAAGCCTGACAAGACTTCACGAACTCGTCAACAAGGCACAGGATGAAGATTCACTTTATCGTGAATCATTAAACACGACGTGTTCGATGCTGAATGTGGAAAACGGTTCCATATGGTTGAAAAACCCGAATGATGAACTCGAGATCTCCTACTGGTACGGTATGGATGAAGACAAGATCATGCGAAAGACCATTCCCACGGACCACGGCATGGTGGGGTGGTGTTTTACCAACAGGGAACCGGTCCTCTCCATCTCGGCAAAGAGGGACCCCAGAGCCGCACTTGACATGATCGATATCTCAATTAAATCCGCCATCGCCGCACCGCTTTATCATGATAACGACATATACGGGGTTGTCATTTTAATCAACAGAAAGGCGCAGAATCTTTACAGGCCGTACAAGCATTTCGACGAGATCGATCTGGCCCTTTTGGAGGATATTGCTTCGAGGATCTCGTTAGGTGTTTCAAAGCTGAAGTATCTGTCCGAGCTCTCAAGGGAGAATAAACGTTATCGGGCTCTAACCCTTACCAATGAGCGGATCCTGGCAAAACAGAAAGAACAGGTTCAGCTCCTTAAGAACATGACGTATATCAATCGTGCCATGCGAGAGAG
>CAZVWW010000002.1:0-62498 GCA_964631265.1 uncultured Thermotogaceae bacterium | reverse complement strand
TCCGGCGTAGGAGAAGAGTCTGAGCGATACCGGATATTTGGACTGATCCGTGAGGAACATGAGCGGGGCGATGAAGCTTGACCAACCGTCGATGATGACCTTGAGACTGACAACGACGCTGACGGGAATGATCATGGGCAGGATGATGGTGAAAAATGTCCTCATAGGGCTTGCTCCCTCTATTCTTGCCCTGTCCATGTAGGACTGAGGGATCTTTTTGATGTCCTCGAGGACCAGGATAAACGCGAGTGGGGCGCTGTGATTGACCACGGTCAGGATAACCCCGGCGAGTGTGTTGATCAATCCCGTGCTCTTGAAGAGCAAGAAGAGCGGGATGAGGGTGTTCATACCGGTTATGGCCATCGAGAAAATGAGGAGTCTTTTTAGGAAACCGAGCTTCTCCCCGTTGGCATGGGCTGAGAACGCTGCGGTGAAGACGACAAAGAGTGTGATGAGAGCGGCCCCCAGGCCGATGATGATGCTGTTCAGGATGTTTAGATGAAAGCTGTCTGAGGCGAGCTGTTCAAAATTCTGTAGCGTGAAGGGGCTGAACTCGTTCCATTCCGGCGGATACAGGGGATCAGAGAAGACCAGTTTGATAAAATTGAACAGAACAAAGAGGCTCATCATCGCCCATAGGACAAGTAATCCATCTGTCAGGCAATTCCATATCCGGGCCGGCATTCGAGAAGCAAAATCAGGACGGATAACACAAAGATAGACCAGCGCGATTGAGAGACCCGGGGTTATAGGCCCGGCCATGATGATCGTCAGGATAATTGGGAACAGCGGGATGAATCGGTTTTTAGGTTTCATGGCAAGGATGAGCAGCACGAACCCCGCTGAAACAATTGCCACCGGCTGGTGGATGAAGAGCAGATCGACAAGAGCCGGGAGCAGGAGCGGCCATTTCCCGCCCCGTTTCAGGCTCAGCACGGCCATAAAGAGCAGGAGCAGCAGGAGGGTCACAAAAAGGGACTGTGCATAGGCAATGAAATGATTGGAAAGTGTTGTGAGTGAGTCTTTCAGGAACATCCCGAAGGTTGTTGTGGCGCCTGCGGTTCCGTATTGTGTAAATCCGGCACTCAAGTAGGGTCTGGAATGGGTCATCATTAAAGGAACGCCGAGATCCCGTGCGTTGTTGATAAGCATCAGCACGGAAAAGGATATGAGTGTTGACCGGCTCATCGGTTTGAAGAGAAACCGGGCAATCTCTTTCCGGGAGCCCCCCTCTATTTTCATCAATTCGATCTGGCTCCTGGAGCAGTTACTGATGGCCGCATAGGCGATCATCGTCGATATCGGTACGTCGATCCATATTCTTGCCGTCACTGTGAGAAAAAAGGCCTGTGGTGCTGTGTTGATAAGACTGTCAAACCCCCAGTAGAGAACAGAACGGTAGAGTGGAATCCCGATAAAGGGTGGAATAGTCCAGAGGAGAAAGACAGCCGTTAGGGCAAACTTTTTGATTCCGCTGCCGCTGAAGTAGATATGTCTGGCGAAACGAAAGCCGATGGCGATGGCGAAGAATATCGAGAGTGATGTGTACAAAAAAGAAACCTCGACAACCATCTTTGTCGAGGCATCTGTCATTATCTCAAAAAGCGTTCCGATATCCGGGCTGTCCACCGAAAACACGGAATAGATGAACGGAAAAAAAGAGAACAGGGCAATAAGTGCTATCAGGGGTAATGCCAGTATCATCTGTTTTCTATGTAGGACTGTGCCCTTTTCAATGCATCCTCAACCGTTATGTTCTCTTTGAGAATCAGATCCAGCGCTGTTCTAACCGCCGGCCAGTAGCCGAAGGTGTAGCTCTCAGCATTGGGCTGGATGACCCCCTCTTCAACTGTTTTTTTCAGTATTGAATAATACTCTCCGACAGAGTCCTCTGTGTTGATTGCAGGATATTTGACGTATTGTGCTGAGAAGGCCGGAGCGTTTGACACTAATGTTTTCACCAGTGATTTGACCGCTTCTGAATCGTTGAAGAGGACAAACCCCTTCGGATCTATCACCGATTGCCACGGTTTCGGCATGGGTCTGACGGAGAAATCGAACCCCTTTGAATTGAGTTTGGGGATCAGAAAACTCCCCTGCGGGAACATGGCCAGTTCCTTCTTGGCAAAGGCTTTGATGATATTCGGCCTGTTGACATAATCATGGATAAGGCCGGAATCATACCAGGCTTTCATTTTCTCAAACAGGGCTATGTTCTTATCCGTCATGATGTCGATTGTCCCGCCGGGTTTCACCACCGGTGTTCCAAGTCCCGATTGCAGCCCGGTAAAGATGTAGGCGGAATTAATTCCCCAGCCGCTTGGCTGATAGCCTTCCCTTTGCAGTTTCTCCATCAGGGCTTCAAATTCCTCTATGTCCCAGTCCTGATTCGGAAGCGCCAGACCCGCCTCCTCAAAGACGGTGTTGGAAAGGTACATCAGCTGCATATCAGCATAAAAGGGGACGGCCCGGGTCTTTTCTTCAGTGGTAAAGGCCGCTTCGAGGCTCTCTTTGAATTGCAGCCCGGTATCAATCTCACTCAGAGGAACGGGTTCTTCATATTTTAAGATGAGGGGCAGCACGTCATTTTTAATCAGACAGATATCCGGCAGTGCTCCGTCCCCTTTCAGCGTTAACGAGAGTTTTTCATCCAGGTTTGGTATATACAGGACTTGGACTTCACGGTCATTCTTGGATGACCAGCCCCGTGCAGTCTCTTTGAACCAGTCCTCACCCTCCCAGGAAACCCAGACGGTGATCCTGGCCAGTACCGGGAGGCTCAGTAATGATACGAGCAGTAAAATCATCAGGAACTTTTTCATCTTTTTGCTTAATCCCCTTTCTATAAAAAATGTTCATACACCTTTTTCTTTTGGTCCGGGGTTGACTATTCCAAACCCGGTAAAGCTTCGGAAAACACCCTGGGGGGTGTTTGGTGGCTTTTCCGCTCCGACCCGGGGGAGTCGGAGCGAGGAACGGGTACATTCACGCACAACTTGAGTTAATACTCTTTTTCTCTATTTGGCGTAGGCGACAGAACGTTTTTCCCGGATAACCGTTACCTTCAGCTGACCGGGATATTCGACCTGTTCTTCCACCTCTTTTGCGATCTCGTAAGCCAGTTTGTCGGCCAGGACATCGTCAATCTTCTCGGGTTGTACAATAATCCGCAGCTCCCGGCCGGCCTGTATGGCATAGGCCTTTTCGACGTTCTTCCGTTTTTTGGCAATCCCCTCGAGCTTCTGGAGGCGTTTGATGTAGAGGTCGACAGTCTCACGTCTTGCCCCCGGTCTTGCGGCTGAGATGGCATCTCCTGCCGCCACAAGGCATGCCTCCGGTGTTTCGGGCTCCGATTCCCCGTGATGGAACTGTATCATGTTGATGATATCGGGTTTTTCACCGTAGCGCTTGGCCAGTTCGGCACCAATCAACGCATGCGATCCGTCCACTTCATGGTCCACCCCTTTGCCGATGTCGTGCAAGAGTGCGCCTCTCTTGGCCCGGTCGGTGTTGAGTCCCAGCTCCTCGGCCATCAAACCGGCAAATTTTGCCACCTCGATGGAGTGCTCAAGCACGTTCTGGCCGAAACTCGTTCGGAACCGGAGTCGACCGATCAGTTTGACGAGCTCGTTGTTCAAGCCTCTGACACCCGTTTCGAAGACCGCCCTTTCGCCCTCTTCCTTCACTATCCGGGCGACTTCCCGCTTGGCCTTGCCGTACATCTCCTCGATGTTGGCGGGGTGGATTCTTCCGTCGGCGACGAGTTTTTCAAGCGTCAGGCGTCCCACTTCTCTTCTCAGCGGGTTAAAACATGATACGACAACCACTTCCGGTGTGTCGTCGATGATGAGGTCTGTTCCGGTTATCTTCTCGAATGCCCGGATGTTTCTTCCCTCACGTCCGATGATCCGGCCTTTCATGTCATCAGAGGGGAGCGAAACAGTGCTGACAGTTCCCTCGTTGACGTATTCTCCCGCATATCGCTGGATGGCTGTTGTGACAATCCATTGCGAATGCCTCTCCGCCTCTTCTTCTTTTTCTTCTTTGATCTCCTTGAAGATCAATGCCAGATCGTGTTCGTACTGCTTTCTGGCCTCGGAGAGGACTCTGTCCCTTGCCTCTTCATGTGTCAGTTTGGCTATTGCGTGAAGTTTATCTTCTTCCTCGGCGATCATTCCGCTGAGTTTTTCGTCTTTTTCCAGCAGTTCCTGTTTCTTGTCTTCAATCTTGTCCTCTTTTCGACCGATCTGTTCTTCCCGTTTTTCGATTGAAGTCTCTCTCTTTTCCAGGCGGTTTTCCGCCTTTTTGATCTCTTCTCTTGATTTTTTGGCCTCTTTTTCCGCTGTTTCGACTATCTTATAGGCCTCTTCTCTTGCCTCTATCTTACCCTGCCGGACAATCGAATCCGCATCCTGTTTTGCCTTTTTAACGATCTCCTCTGCAGTTGACTGTGATGCCTTCAGCTCGTTTTTTATCTCTTCTTTGATCCTGTCATGCAGGAATCTCTTCGTGAAGAAAAACCCAAAAAACGAGGACAGCAGAGCAACTGCCAGTACTGTTATTATCCAAATGATTAGACCCATGACCTGCACCTCCATTTATGTCAATCTCATATTTTTAGTTTGGGGTCAATAATTAACCCGAACTTGAAAACGTCCGGTTTGTTAGCCATTTTAAAGGGCCGGCTCTCTTGCGGGCCGTCCCCTTTGAGAATCAACCGGTCTCTATCGCCGTGTTGATCTGTCCGATTGAAAAACCTCTCCGATACATCTTCTTCTTCCACTTCTGAAGATCGCTTATCGCTCCTCTTTTGAGATCATCCTTTAATACGGTGGTTATCTCTTCTTCCGGAACACTGTTCAGGGCCTCTTCTGCCGTTTCCGGATTAACACCCAGCTTTTTGATCAGTTCTTCTTTCAGCAGCAGGGGGCCCTTCTTCTTCAGTCTGATGCCATCCTCAATATACATCTCACAGAATCTGAGATCGTTCAGCATGTCCAGTTCGTAAAGATGTTCGATAAAATCCTCTGTCAGATTCTCGTCGAATCCCTTTTTTCTGAATCTTCGCCTGATTTCGGCCTCCGTTCTCGGTCTGTATCTGAAAAGCGTTGAACAGTATCTTTCCATTTCACCCGGGAAGGTCATTTTTTGCCGGAACTTTCCTTTTTCTCAACCTTCTCTTCTTTTTTCTTCTCTGCCTTTTCCTCACCGGAGAGATCGATCCCCGCTTCTTCCGGGGTTATCGTGGGAATCTCATGTTTGTTTCTGATCTTGTTCTCAAGCTCGATTCTGAGCTCGGGATTGTCTTTCAGATAATCGACGGCGTTGCTTTTTCCCTGGCCCAGATTGATCTCCTCGCCGTTATCGGTGAGATAGCTGAA
This sequence comes from uncultured Thermotogaceae bacterium, assembly GCA_964631265.1. Lineage (GTDB taxonomy): Bacteria > Thermotogota > Thermotogae > MWEM01 > MWEM01 > CAZVWW01. Next base: position 57,117 of record CAZVWW010000002.1, on the reverse strand, counting down.
CCACGAGCCTTTCTTGATCACAAAGTCATCGTTTTCGCCGAGTGTTATCAACTCGTTCTCGCGCACAACACCCTTTCCGTAAAGGATATCAAAATGCGCCTGTTTAAACGGTGGGGCAACCTTGTTCTTAACGACCTTGACACGGGTTTCGTTTCCGACAAATTCCGTCGATTCTTTCAGCGACCCGATTCTCCGGATGTCTAACCTAACTGAACAGTAGAACTTAAGCGCCATCCCGCCCGTCGTGGTCTCGGGATTTCCGAAGGAGATACCGATCTTCATCCTCAGCTGATTGGTAAAGACAACGCAGGTCTTTGATTTGTTGACAACTCCGGAGAGCTTTCTGAGTGCCTGGGACATTAATCTGGCCTGAAGGCCAACCTGCGCATCTCCCATATTGCCGTCAATCTCGGCTCTCGGTACAAGTGCTGCGACTGAGTCGACTACGATGAGATCCACCGCATTGCTTCTCACAAGGGTCTCAACAATTTCAAGGGCCTCTTCTCCACTTCCGGGCTGTGAAATCAGAAGACTGTCGAGATCAACGTCGAGATTCCTCGCGTAGACCGGGTCCAGTGCGTGTTCAGCATCCACAAAGGCGGCAACGCCACCGGCCTTCTGTGCCTCTGCGATGGCATGGAGTGTCAGGGTCGTCTTTCCGCTGGATTCGGGTCCGTAGATCTCAACAACCCGTCCCCTCGGATAACCACCGACGCCGAGTGCGATATCCAAAGCAAGTGATCCGGAGGGGATGACTTCGACATTGGCAACATCCTCATCTCCCATTACCATGATACTTCCCTTTCCAAAATCCTTTTCGATCTTCTTTATGGCATTATCGAGCGCTATCTTCTTGTTTTTATCTGCACTTTTAGTACTCTTTTTCGCCATTTTATTCCTCCTTATCCATTTTTTGCTTCAATTTTATTGCTTCTATTTGACTGTACACCGGTCCGGCCGGTGTCAGGTCAGAGCGATACAGTATGACCCGTTCAACCGGCATTTTGATCGTTTCCCATGTCACACTTTTTATGATGCGTTCCCAGTTCGAGGGTACTTTTTTGATTCTGCCAAGGGTCAGATGCGGCCGGAACCGGTTTTTCTTTCTTAACGGGACGATGTTTTTGAACAATTTGTACCCGGTCTGGTACAATGCTTCGAGCTCCCGGTTCTCATCGATGCCAACCCAGACGACGGTTGGTCTTGAATCTCGCTTGAAATAACCCACCCGGTTGAATGTGATGTTAAACGCATCTTGTTCCAGCCCCTTCATTGCGGTTCTAATCGATTCGATCCTGGAATCTTCAATCTCTCCGAAGAAGAACAGCGTCAGATGCAGATTTTCCGGTTCTGTCCATTTGGCTTCAACAGCTCCTGATTTCAGATCAAACTGGGTTTTGCGGCAGAGCATCCGGATATCATCGTCGACCGGTATTGCCATAAACGTTCTCGTCATAGGTATCGGCTGAATCCCTTGAAATAGGTGATACCGGATACCACCGTCAGAATCGCGACGATCCAGGCAAACCCGAGCAGCAACCACTGAGCCGGCCAGTTGAACGCCACATTGATCAGGACGGCACTGACATAGACCATCTGTGCCACGGTCTTTGTCTTACCCCAGATATTCGCCGGGATGACCTCGTTGTTGGACGCAGCAAGCATTCTGATACCACTCACCGCCGTATCTCTTATGATGATAATCGCCAACAACCAGAAGCTGACTTCATGATTCCAGACCAGCACACAAAGGGCCCCTGCTATAAAGGCCTTGTCAGCGAGCTGATCGAAGAATTTGCCCAGCGTGGTTATATCGTCGTTTTTTCTTGCCAGGTAGCCGTCCAGCCAGTCCGTCAGCGAACCGCCTATGAAGATAAGCAGTGCCAGTATGGCGAATATCTGCCGGTCCGGACTGAGTTGAATCATCCACATCAACAACGGGATAGCCGCTACCCTGATTAAGGTAATCCTTGTGGGGATGTTTATTCTCATATAACCTCCGCCTCCAGATCGTATTCACTGTATTGTGTTATTCTTGCCGTAATAAATTCAGACTTCTGCGCCTGACAATTGTTGATAAAGACTTCCCCGTCGATTTCCGGAGCGTCCCTGTAACTCCTGCAAACCGTCATTTCCCCTTCTTTTCCCTCTACAAGCACTTTAAATGACTTCCCCAAAAGGGAGCTGTTCCTTCTCTCCGAGATCGCTTCCTGAACGTTCTTGATCTCTTCGAGTCTTTCATCAGCGGTCTCCCGGGGCGGTGCCTTGAGTTTCATCTCTTCAACCGGTGTTCCGTGTTCCATTGAGAACTTGAAAAATCCGACTTTGTCGAATTCAATCGCTTCCATGAAGGTGATCAGTTCTTCGAATTCAGCATCCCCTTCTCCGGGGAAACCCACCATTATGGTTGTCCGGATGGATGCCCCGGGGATCTCTTCTCTGATTTTCAAGATGATCTCCTGGAGTTCGCGGGACGTCCTTTTCCTGCCCATGTAGCGAAGCACTCTGTCCGAGCCGTGCTGAACCGGTAAATCAAAATAGGGGATGATGTGCTCTGAATCTCTGACGGTCTTGACGAGTTCATCGTCAATGTGATCGGGATGAATGTACATCAGTCTTATCCAGTAATCACCCTCTATCGCATCGAGGGTCTTCAGGAGAGCACTGAGTGTGTTCCCGTGGTATTCGTACTGGGTGATGTCCTGATCAACGATGATGATCTCGCGTGTTCCGGCTTTTATGAGATTCTCAACCTCGTTTCTGATGTCCGCGGGGGCCCGGCTGATATGCCGCCCCTTGAATGTCGGGATGGCACAGAACGCACAGCTTCGTTCGCAACCGTCACCGATCTTCACGTATTCAAAGACCCGGTCTGTTTTTGATGTTGTTTCCGGGCATCTGTTGAATATAGGCCTTGGAACAATGGGGATCTGTTTTTTCCGGGTGCCGTCGAGCAGAAAATCGGCCGTTTCCTCCAGTGTGTCCAGTCCTATCCAACCGTCGATTTCCGGCATCTCCTTGATCAGTTCGTGATGGTATCGCTGGATGAGACAACCCATGCCGTAAACTCTTAATCCCGGATTCTCTTTCTTATACTGACCGGCATAATGAACCAGTGAATCGATCGATTCGCGCGCAGCATCCAATATAAAGCCGCAGGTGTTAATGACGGCTATGTCGGCCCGGCCGGGATTGTCTGTTAATGCATGACCTCTGTCCCGAAATATACCGGATATGACTCTGCTGTCCGCTTCATTCTTCGGGCAGCCGTGTGTTTTCAGGAATATCTTCAATTTATCAGCTCTTTCTCTTTTTCAGATACTGCTTTCTGATCTTTGTCAGTTCTTCAATGTATTCCGGACTTGCATAATTGGGATAAGTGTATTTGAGCGGTTGGAAGGTTCCGTCAACAAAGATCAGGGTAACCTCGGCATAAACGCCCCGGCCGATGTACAACCTGTTTCCCCAATGCTTTGTGGAGGCAAGTACAAACTGGGAGTGATGTATGAAGCCCGGGTCAAGGTTGATCTGTCTGTTCTCCCCTTCCCGGTATTGATCCTCTAAGGTGTTGGTGCTTCTCTTTATCATGGGTAATTCAGCCGGATGAATCAGCTGCGCGAAACTAAGAATCCGCCCCTCTATCTTTCCTTCTCCCATTTCCTGGTTGTAGTAAAAGGTGTATTTTCCAAAATCAAGCGTTCTGGATTCATAATCGATCGCACCGAACTGCTCTTTCAGTTCCGGCCTTACCTCGTTCAATCTATAATCTATATAACGCCCGAAGGCGAATATAACATGATTCACCAGTTCTGCCTGCTTAACCTTCGCCATTGATAGTCTGCACCTCGAATTTCTCAAATAACACTTCCCATTTTCTTCCATAATATTCTACCACAATTAACTGTTTTTGAGGATTCTCTATTCTGATTCTCCCGAATTCCTTCAGCGTTATGTCTTCGTTGCCGTTTAGTGCCGTCGTTTTGCCGTTGTCTGTAATGTAGGCAACCTTGTTGCCCTGATTCTCTATTTTCAAAGTCTCTCTGTTGAAAAAATTAATGAGAAACAGTATCTGAAATGTCATCAGAAACAACAACAGGGGAAACATGATCCAAAGGGCAATATTGACCGGGGAGTGCCTCTGACCGCTTTCGGGTAATTCCGGAATTTTTGTCTTTTTCTTCTGGTTGTTTGTTTGAAGACTCTTCAATATCTCTTCGGCGTTTATCCCCAGGACTTTGCAGTATCGTTTGAGAAAATCCTGCAGATAGATCCCGGGAATATCATCGAAGTTTCCGGCCTCTATCTTGTTGATCGTGGCAATTGATATATGCGTTCTTTCGAATATGGCCTCTTTTGTAAAGGCCTTGTCGGTTCTGATCTTTCTGAGATGTCGTCCGGTTTCCTCGTTATGTGTACTCAACGGGCACCTCTTTTTCCGATGCCTTCTTGATCCGGTTCATGATGGCCAACCCGATCGAGCGCTCCTCAAACCCCTCTATTACGGCAAATGAGTACCCCATCCCGTCAATCCTTCTCAGATTGTGGAAGAGATTATTCGCAATCTTGAACAGATTCTCCCTGGAACCGAGGCAGAGCGTCTTATAACCCTCTTTTCGATAACACGCATCCGTTTCCTCTGTCGAGAGGATCAGGATATTGTCTTTCTCCGCGTCCATCCTCTCTGCGATCGCAAGGACATCATCTGTCAACGCCTTTATTCCAGCTTTCCACTCTGCCAACCGCAGAACAGCAGCCGGTGAATAATGCCTGTATTTCATCCCCGGGGCAACGGCATCTTTTGAGTCGGTGTCACAGACGAGACCCGGTATCATTGCTCTCAGATTTTCCATCGTCACAGGTCCCGGGCGCAGTAGAACAGGCGGGGTTTGAACCAGGGATATGATTGTCGATTCCAGTCCGAATGCCAGAGGACCGCTGTTAATAATCCAAGAGACTCTGCCATCCATCTCTTTTAGATGCACCGGTCTTGTGGGACTGGGTCTGCCTGAGATATTGGCACTCGGTGCCGCCAGGGGGGTTCCGCAACTTTTGATGAGTTGATTCGTTATCTTGTTTGCAGGAAAACGAACTCCCACTGTCTCTCGACCACCGGTGATTGTTTTGGAGAGGCTTTTTGATTTTTTCACGATAAATGTCACCGGACCCGGCCAGAGTTTTTCGGCCAATCTGTAGAAATCAGAGGTGATATCTTCAGAGACAACTGTTTTCAATTGCCCATAATCACTGATGTGAACGATAAGCGGATTATCCGACGGCCTACCCTTTGCGGCATATATGCGCTTAACCGTTTCCGGCCTCGTGATGATGCCGCCAAGCCCATAGACGGTTTCGGTTGGAAAGATGACAAGCCGTCCCCTCTGAATATCCTCAACGCAGCGTTTGAAGTCATCTCGATTCTCCGGACGGGCTGTTCCTTCCTGCAGATTGATCCATTTGGTCTTCATCTTAACCTTCTATGAATTTAAGCCAAACCCTCCGGCTCCTCGGTCCGTCATATTCACAAAAATAGATCCCCTGCCAGGTTCCCAGAACCAGCCTGGAGTCCTCGACGATGAATGTTTGAGACGGATTGGTCAGAATCGTCTTGATATGTGAATCGGCATTTCCCTCCATATGACTGTATCCGGCATTTGCCGGTATCAGCTGGTTAATGGTGTTCAAAAAATCCGATTTCACGCTCGGGTCGGCATTTTCGTTGATCGTGATCCCGGCCGTCGTATGGGGTACATAAACGGTCAGTACTCCATCTTTCAAACCATTTTCCCTGACATATGCGTCCACTTTTCCCGTGATATCCACCACTTCTATTCTTTTCCTTGTTTTAACGGAAAATTCTGTGCTTTTCAAATTGTATCCCTTCTAACCTTTAAATAGTCTGACAAATAGTCTCCACAATGTCGGTTTGGCAAGTCTCAGATCCGAATCGATGGGAATATTCTGACCGATCATTCGTCTGACGACGTTTGTGAAGATGGTGTTCATCTCATGCCCCGGTTCGAATGCGATGGGCACCCCTCTGTTGGTTCCGATAAAGATATCCTCGTTGTCGGGAACGATCCCGATGAGGGGAACGGCCAATGTGTTGATGACTTCATCGATTGAGAGCATGCCTCTTTTCTCGGAGACATTCTCCCGGTACCGGTTCAGAATAAACTGGACGTTGTCAAGCCCCATGTGGGTGTTCTCGAGGAGTCCGAGGACTCTGTCGGCATCACTGACGGCCGTAAACTCGGGGTTTGTGATGACAACGGCACTGTCCGATGCGGCCACTGCATTCCTGAAGCCGCTTTCGATGCCGGCCGGTGAATCAATGAGGATGTAGTCAAAATCACTTCGAAGCTGGGTGACGACCCGGATCATGTCCTCCACTGTTATCATTTCTTTGGTGGCGATCTGTGAGGCGGGCATCATATAGAGATTTCTGCTTGTTTTATGCCTCACAAGCGCCTCAACAGCACCCACTCGCTGGGAGACCACATCCATGATCGTGTACAGAATTCTGTTTTCAAGGCCAAGTACCACATCCAGATTCTTCAAACCGATATCCGCATCGATGAGGCAGACTTTCTTGCCAAGATTTGAGAGGGCAGCTCCTATATTAGCCGTAACGGTGGTCTTTCCGACTCCGCCTTTACCCGATGTGATGACAAAGACTTGTTTTTTCTGCATGATTACCTTCCTAACAGTTTTTTAGCACTGTCTTCCATCATGTCCGGTGTCCACGGCGGATCGAATACCAGATCCACGTTGACCTTTTCCACACCTTCGATGGATGCCACAGCACTTCTCGCCTGTTCAACGAGCATGTTGGCCATTGGACAGGTGGGGACTGTAAGTGTCATTTTGACATTGACTGTGTTATCATCCTCTATGTCCACATTGTATATGAGTCCGAGGGAGACAATATCAATGCCTATCTCAATGTCGATGACTCCCTTGAGTGCCTCGATTACTTTCTCTTTGGTGACTTCTGCCATAGTTTTTCCTCCATTTATTAATAAGTTGCCTTTTCCATTTCCTCGCTAACACGTTTGATGACCTTTTTAATCACTGTTTCAAGCGGCTCATTTTTGATAGTGCATCCTGACGCCCTCGCGTGTCCGCCGCCGCCAAATTCAAGGGCAATCCCGGCTACATCAAACCATCTCTTAGAACGAAAACTGACCTTGATTTCTTCCTTCTGCACTTCCGTAAAGAGCACAGCCGTCTCAACGCCTCTTATCGATCTCAACTCGCTGATCATTCCCGTGGAATCCTCATAGGTACAGTTTGTCTTTTCGAACATTTCTTTGTTGATGGATGAATAGATCAGCTCCCCGTCCCGTTCTTTGACAATGTTGCCGGTCATCTCCGACAGAAGGTAAAATTCCTCCACCCGGTTGTTTTCCAGAACCATTGAGGCATTAAAATAAGGTTCGGCACCTTTTTCAACCAATTCTCCGGCAATCCTGAAGACCTCGCCCGTTGTGTTGGTGTATTTGAAAAATCCAGTGTCCGTCTGGATTCCGAGCAGCGTCACTGTTGAGAGGACGGTGTCGAATGTGATGCCCGTTTCATTCAGTATCTTGTAAATGATCTGAACAGCTGCCGCAGCAGATGTGTCAACCAGATTCAGATCCCCGAAGAAGGTGTTGGTGGCATGATGGTCGATGACCAGTGTCTTTTTGCTCTTTGTTTCTTCCTCATACATTCCCATCCGGTCTATCGATGAGAGGTCAACTGTTATAATCGCATCATAATCGGCGGTATCGACTTCCTCTGAATAACCGATCGTTCCCGCCGGCGGAAAGTCTTTCAAAAATCCCGGTCTTTTACTGTCCACAACCGGTATGGCTTCTTTATTGATCCGTCTCAAACCGTATGACAGCGTCAGCAGGGAGCTGATACAATCTCCGTCTGGATCGACATGCCCCACGATCAGGAAACGGTTATTTTGGTTGATAAATTCATGTGCCTCTAATATACTGCATGATTCCATTTCTTTCACCTTTTTCTCTCTTTTTCAACTATTTGAATTATATCATATACCATCTGAGAACTAAATACGCCGTTGCGACGGTTAATCCGATGCCTGTTATGACAATCCCCTCTCTTAAAAAACTCACGAAGCTGACCTTCTTCTTCTGTGTGTTCTCAACCAGTCCGATGGCCACCATGTTGGCGGCGGCACCGCTGATGGTCATGTTCCCGCCGATACAGGCACCAAGGGCAAGGGCCCACCACATCTCGTTTCCGTTCACAATCAGTCCTTGCAGCTGTTCCACAATGGGAATGAAGACCGTTACAACAGGGACCGCTCCGATGAAGCCGCCGAGTCCTGCCGAGAGCCATAGTACAGCAAGCACAAGTAGCAGCGGATTGGCACTGAAGCTATATATTCCATCCGCAATCATACTGATGATGCCGACCTCTTCAAGTGCCTTTGCAAGGGTAAAGAGTCCGATGAAGAAGAAGATGGTGTCCCATTCGATATCTTTGGCAATCTCCTGAAAGTTAATTTTGGAGATCAGCATCATGACAGCTGCCCCGGTAAGGGCTATCAGGGAGGCCTCGTAATCGAGATGTTCGTGGAGAATAAAGCCGAAGATCACAGCGGCAAAGATGACAATGCCTTTAATGAAGAGCGGTTTATTTTCAATCGCCTTCGACGGATCGATATCCAACAGCCGCTGAAGCTTGCTCGTCGGTACCTTTTTGATTTCCGGGTACCGGAATCTGAAATAGAGGATGGTGAAGGCGAGCATGATGACCGACGGGATGATCATGATGGCCGTGAAGTTGAGAAAACTGGTTCCCGAGGCACTTCCGACGAGTATGTTTGGCGGGTCACCGACGATGGTGGCCATGCCGCCGATATTGGCGGCGAATATCATCGAAAAGATGAGCGGAATGGGCCGGATGTTCGCCGTGTCGGCAATTAAAAAGACAACGGGCGCAAAAAGCAGGATGGTGGTCACGTTGTCCAGCAGACTTGAAAAGCCTGCCACGGCAATGAGCAGGGTGATGTAGATGGTGTACATCCTCCCTTTTGAATTTTTGACAATCTTGGCTGCCACATACTGAAAGAGCCCCGTCTTTTTAAGAATTCCGACCAGCGTCATCATCCCGATTAAGATGCCAATGGTGTTGAAATCAACAAAATTACTGATGTGCTCAATCTTTAAACCCTCGGCCACTCTCAATAGCATCACCAGAAGGCCCATGGCAAAGGCAACCAGAGAGCGTTCAAATTTACCCGATATGATCAGGTAATAGGTTAGCGCAAATATGACAGCAACGGTAATCGTTTCCAAAGTGGGTCACTTCCTTAATCTAAATTGAACCATTTCCCGAACCGTTCCGGTAAATTCAAGGCCTTTTTCTTGCGTTTCTTCTTTTTCTCAGGTCTTGACAGACTCTTTTCTTCTATCGTTTCAACGTACAGTTTCACCATTTCATCGATTGTATGTTTTAATGAATAATGCTTTTTGACGAATGTTTTTCCGAGATGTGACAACCTCTCATACTCTTCAGGATCCTTCAGCAGATCAACTACCGCCGTCATGAACACCTCCTCATTCAGTTCATCGAGCATGATGCCACCCGCATTCCCGTTTTTCAGCAGTTCATAGACCCCCAATCTGCCGAGTGCCACGACAGGTGTTCCGGCTGCCATTGACTCAAGGATTACAAGCCCCTGTGTCTCGGTGAAAGAGGCAAACCAGAAGATATCCGCTGCTTTATAGGCGTCGATGACATATTCCCGGTCCTTCCCGCCGGTGAAGATAATCCGGTTGGTGAGGTCCAGTTCTTCTGTCAGTTTTTCGAGATTCTCTTTTTCCTCCCCTTCCCCAATAATGACAAAGTACAGGTCATTACGCTTTCCAAGCAACTTCTTAAATGTTCTGATGAGGAAGTCAATATTTTTCTCCTGTCCGATCCTTCCGGCAAAGAGCAGGATCTTCTGGTCATCGTCGATGGCATATTCACTCCGGATATCCCACTTCAACTCTTTTTCAAAAGATGCCATGTCGATGCCCGTCGGGATGGTCTTGAGCTTTTTTTCCGGCACCCCCCATTCCTTCAGGAGTTCCCGTATTTTTTCCGTCGGGGCGACTACTTTATCGAAGAGATACGTCCAGTAGGTCATCAACTTTCGCGTCTGCTCTACAGACGGTCTGATGAGTGGTGGGACGTAATGCAGATAGTATTCAAAGTTTGTATGATGTGTACATATAGCTGGAATCCCCAGTTGCTTGGCAACCACTTTCGCATAAAAGCTCATCGAAAAGGGAGAATGCACGTGTATCACATCGAGTTTAAGGGCCTTGATTGTGTTGATCAAGGGAAAGACCGGCACGGCTATACGCTGGCCTTTTTCCAGCGAATAGCCAAAAGAGGGGCATTCGAAAACACCCCTTTCATTCCTTCTCTGTCCCGATTGTAATTTCGGAACAAACAAATAGACCCGGTGTCCTGCCTTTTCCAGGACCTTTCTGTAAAGCGTCAGCGCAACCGCGACACCATTTCTCTGCGGTAGATATGTATCTGAGAAGAAACCTATGTTCATTTGCCTTATACCTCCCGCCTGTTTTTAATCAGTTCTGCTCTTCCTTTTCTTCCTGGTCCTCATCATATTCATCAAAAACCTGTTCGGGCCTGACCATGGGAAAGGCTATGACATCGCGGATGGAAGCGGCATCCGTCAGCAGCATGACAAAACGGTCTATTCCGACTCCCTCGCCGGCCGTTGGTGGCAGGCCGTATTCAAGGGCCCTGAGAAAATCACGGTCGATCATCTGTGCCTCCTCGTCCCCGGATTCCCTGAGGCTCTGCTGCTTCTCAAATCGCTCCCTCTGATCAATTGGATCGTTGAGCTCCGTGAAGGCGTTCCCCAGTTCCCGTCCGAGGATGATTGGTTCAAACCGCTCGGTTAGCCTCGGATTATCCCGGTGTCGTTTTGACAACGGTGAGATTTCCACGGGGTGGTCCATGACAAACGTCGGCTGTTCGATGGAATCCTCCACCAGATCCCACAACCCCTCAATGAGATGACTTCTGTCATTTATCTCGGGTTCGCTGTGATGCTCTTTCAATTTTTCTATCAACGTCTCATCCGAATCCTCGAGGATGTCAACACCAAGTTTATCCTTGATTAAACCCTGGATGGTAACCCTTTTCCAGGGTGGTTTGAAGTTGATCGTCTTTCCCTGGTATTCGACGTCATAACTCTCGAACAACGACTTGACGACGTATGAAAAGAGCTCTTCGGTCAGTTCCATCAGATCGTTGTAATCGGCGTAGGCCTGGTAGAACTCCATCATCGTGAATTCCGGACTGTGCTTATAACTCACACCCTCATTACGGAAGTTCCGGTTTATTTCAAATACCTTGTCAAACCCGCCGACAATGAGCCTCTTCAAGTATAATTCCGGCGCAATGCGCATATACATCTCTGTGTCGTAGGTGTTCATATGTGTTTTGAAAGGCTTTGCAGAGGCCCCTCCAAGGGTTGTATGGAGCATGGGGGTCTCGACCTCAACATACCCCTTCCCGATCATAAACTCCCGGATAAGCTGAATGGCCTTGAAGCGAATCTTAAAGCGGTTCATGCTCTCTTTGTTGGCCATCAGATCCACATATCGCTGCCTGTAGATCGTCTCTTTGTCTTTCAGACCGTGCCATTTTTCGGGCATCGTCCGGATGGATTTCGTCAGCATCTTGTATCGTTTGACATAGACGGACAATTCGCCGGTTCTCGATTTGAAGGGAAACCCTTCCACACCGACGAAGTCTCCCGTGCTGATATGTTCCTTGAAGAAGTCAAATGCCTCCTGGCCGACCTCACTCTTCCTGATGTAGGCCTGTATCTCCCCGTAGAAATCACTCAGGACGAAGAAAGACGATTTACCGTGATCCCGGATGGCCATGACCCGGCCCGCGGTGCTCAGGCTGACATCCTCCCGGGTTTTCCCGGTCTCGAGTGAGGCGTACTCATTTCTGATGTCCTCTGTTGTATGGGTTCTTTCAAACTTGTGGGGAAAGGGGTTATAGCCCTTTTCTTCAATCTTTTTCAGTTCTTCTATCTTCTGTTCTCTGATGGTCTTTGCCATTTTTCAATTCACCCGCTTAAAATTCAATTCCGAGGATCTCGTACTTCTGTATGCCGTTGGGTGTTTTGACACGTATCTGCTCTCCCACACGGCCTCCGATAAGGGCATCGCCAATCGGAGATTCGACGCTGATCTTACTGTCAAAGACATCCGCCTCCTGGGGGTTGACCAGTTTGAATCGCTGTTCATGGTTATCCTGAAGGTTTTTGACGAGTATCGTATGCCCGAGTCCAATGACATCTGTCTGAACGTTCTGGGAATCGATAATCTCGGCCTTGTCCAGTGTCTGTTCTATTTCAAGTATCCGGCCGTTGATTCTTCCCTGTTCGTTCTTCGCCTCTTCGTATTCGCTGTTTTCACTGAGATCACCGTATTCCCTCGCCTCTTTTATCCTGGAGGCAATATCGTACATCAGTTTTTCCTTCAGTTCCTTCAGCTCAGTCTTAAGGGAATTATATCCCTCCTGAGTCAGATAAATCGTTTCCTTTGCCATTTTTATTATCCTCCCTTGCCAATTCATCGATTATTGTTTTAAATTGTTCCACGTTGTTAAAATCCCTGTAAACCGAAGCGAACCGCACATAGGCGACATCATCAAGCCCCTTGAGTCTTTTCATCGCCATCTCCCCAATTGCTTCGCTCGAGATCTCCGTCATGCCGGAGGCCGTGAGCTCCTGTTTGATCCCCGATGCCAGTTCGTTCAACTGTTCCATATCGATGTTTCTTTTCTCACTTGCCCGGACAAGCCCTTTCAAGAGCTTTTCGCGGCTGAAACTCTCTTTTCTGCCATCCCGTTTGACAACCATGATGGGCAGTTCTTCGTATCGCTCGTAGGTTGTGAACCGGGCGCTGCACGAGGGGCATTCTCTTCTTCTTCTCACGCTGAGCCTGTCCTCCGAGCTTCTGGAGTCGATGACTCTGGTTGTATCATGCTTACAAAAAGGACATTGCATACTAACACTCCGATTCTTTTGATAGCTTGATGATCCGCTTCATCCTGTTGTAGACGGCTGATTTTGAAAGCGGATTGGATAAAAGACTGCCGAGCTCGGCCAGACTAAGATCCTCGTTGTTGAGTCTGAGTCTGCAGATTTCTTTCAGTTCCGGCTCGATCTTTTCAAAATTCCTCTGTCTCATCAGTTTCTCGATGGCCTCTATCTGTTTGGCGCTGCTTTTTCCAATCTTTTTGGCATTGGCGATTGTGAAGTTGATCGACCGGTTCACGTTTGATTTTACCATCCGCTGACTCACAATCTGCTCATACTTCTTGATGAGATTTCCCGATCCCATGATCTCCATCAAGGCTATTATATCATTTGATCGCTTGACATACAGTTTGGTGCCCTTTTTGTGCTCGGTGATACCGGCCTTGATCCTGAAGTTGTTGTTAAGGGCCTTTTTGATCTGGAGGATGTTCTCCCGGCTGTCTTTTTCGAGTATCTCAAAATGATACGCGGTCTTGGGATCGACGATATATCCCGCAACAAAAAAAACACCCCGCAGAAAGTCACTGAAATAGACGGGGTCCTCTTTGATATACGGAAAGATATTGAGTGACAGGATGTCCCGGCCCTTCAACTCGGGTATTGCGTTTTTAATACTGTTGAGTTCGATCTTCAGCTGGTATGTCCTGCTGTTCGTCAGATAGGGATTAATTCTGTACTTTGTCTCGACGGAATGATTCGGCAGATCGTCGATCAGATAATGAGCCCTCCTTGCCACTGTGGGATTGCCGGTTGAGAGGAGGAAGAACGACCGGTTTTCACCGTTGATCTTCTGCAGCAGGACACTTCCTCTCATTTTCAGCATGCCAAACAACTCCAGAAAGGCAGAGGTGTTATCGTTGATCTTCAAAGTGTTCAGTTCAACCTTCAGATCCGATGAGAAGCTCATTTACTCTCCCCATCCCATAACTTTGTTGATGATCTTTCCGAGCTTTTTCTCATCGTGCCGGACCTTCTCGAAGCCGTCCCGTATGTCTATCTCTGTTTTGATGAGCGAGTCTATAACGACAGCGCCACGGAGATTGTCAATACGCAGCTCAACCTGCTGTGCCCCCTGGGAGCGGTATCGCTCTCTTAATCTATCCGGGATGGGCTCGGAATTGACGATGTAATAATCCGGGGATTTCCCGAGGTACTTGTTGATGACTTTAACATGATCCGAGAGCGTATAGCCTATTGTCTCACCCGGTTGGGTCATGATGTTACAGATATAGATGATGGGCGCTCCTGAATCGATGATCTCTTTGCTCACACCGTCTGCTAATAGATTTGGAATAACGCTGGTGTAAAGGCTTCCAGGGCCAAGCACGATTGCATCGGAGTGCTTGATGGCCTGAATCACCTCGCCAAGCGGTTTGAACTTGGCATCAACACTGATGGAGGCGATCCGGCCGGTGTTTTTCTCAATGCTTTTTTCACCAAGCAGTATCTCTCCACGATCGTTGACCGCTTTCAACCTGACTAACTGTTCACTGATCGGAAGGACCTCCCCCTCAATGGCCAGCACTTCTGAGAGGCTCTTCACAGCCTCGGGAAAACTGCCGAGTATCTTGGACAGGGCCGCCAGTATGATGTTGCCAACCGAATGCCCTTCGAACAACCCCTTGCCGGTAAACCTGAACTGTATGAGTTTTGTGAGCAGGCTTTCGTTTTCCGCGAAGGCGGTGATGTTGTTGCGGACATCCCCGGGGGGTGGTATCTTGAGCTCTCTCCGTATCGTTCCTGAACTGCCGCCTTCATCGGTTATCGTCACAACTGCGGTAATATGAACATCATACTCCTTCAGTCCTCTTACCATTGTCGAGAGCCCTGTTCCACCGCCGATAACGGTTATATTTTTTTTGTTATTGTCGATCTGTTTCACCCTCAATGTTCATTCTTTCCAGTTCCCGATGCGACAACTGGCTTCTGAAACCGTGTTCAATAAAGAACTCATGAATCCTGGAACCGATGTAAACCGACCGGTGTTTCCCGCCTGAGCAGCCGATATAAACGTTGATATTACTTCTGCCCTCTTCGTTGTATCGTTCCACGGCCAGAAGCAGCATGCTGGTGCAGGCTGTTATGTAATCGCCCATCACGGGAAAAGCATTTAGATAATCCTGAACGGGTTTTTCAAGCCCGGTATAAGAAGACAATTCCGGTTTCCAGTAAGGATTGGGCAGGAATCTCGAATCTATGATGAAATCAGCGTTCAACGGGGTGCCGTATTTAAATCCAAAGCTGGTCACATTGATTTCAGTACTCTTGATATTGCCTCCCGTTTCCTCCTCAAGCGCATCGATCAGCGCCTGTCTCAGTTGGTGCGTGTTGTACCCGGTTGTGTCGATGATGAAATCGGCATTTTCCCTCAAAGGGGAGAGCATCTCTTTTTCCATCTCATATGCCTCTGCAACCGTCCCGTCCGATGAGAGCGGATGCTTTCTGCGTGTGAGGGCATACCGCTTTGAAATCACGTCAAGACCCGCCTCCAGAAAGATAATGGAGAGGGTGTAATAGGATTGGTTCTTGATGAAATCCTTTATGTCATAGATCATCTCGTTGAATGCCTGCTTCCATCTGACATCGATACCGAATGCAATCTTGTCCGCTTCGGTTTGCTCAAAGAGGGGTAGCATGCTTTTCAACAGCTTCGGGGGGATGTTGTCGACACAAAAATACCCGATATCCTCCAACAAGCCAAGACAGGTGGTCTTTCCGGCACCTGAGAGACCTGTTATAATCAGCATCTTCTTCTTTTCCATATTATCACGTCCCAGTTCTCATCTCAGCATAAGCAAAATGAGCGTTTCGGGTTAATTCTACCATTTTTCTATTGATTTTTAAAACGGTTTGATGTAGCGTGGGAAGATTGTCTTGCAAGTTGTTGTTGGGGTGGTTCAGCCTGCCATGTCCTCTCGTTCGGTCTTTAATCGCTCGATTTCAACCATGAGCCTTTCGTTCTTGTCTTTGAGGTCCTTAAGCTCTTCTTTATGTTGCAGTTCCTTTGAGACATGATTTAACAATAAGAGAACCAGCAAATCCGTCAAGCCCTTTTTATCGTTAGACTCTATGATGTTGCTGTACTTCTCGTAATCGTTATCGATGATCTCTTTAATTTCCTGGACCTTATCCTTTGGTTCATCTGTTAAAAAGGAATAAGTGTGATTACCCAGCTTTAGATTGATTTTTCTCTTCAAAGGAATTTAGCCCCCTCCCCACAGTTATTTTACCACAAAAAAGTCTTAAAAACAAGAGTTTCTTAATTTTTTACGTCCGTTTTATGAAAGGCTTTTTTGTACCATGAAATTGTTGTATAATGGAGTGGCAAAAAAAACGGTATTTGAGGTGTTATTGTGCCTGAAAAAAAAGAACTAACGGGAATCCGGAAGGCTTCTGTTCTGCTATTGACAATGGGAACAGAGAGAGCGGCAAAGGTACTTCGGCATATGAGCGATGATGATATCGAGATGCTGACCCTCGAACTTGCCAAACTTGACAAGGTATCTGATTCGGAAAAAAAGACGGTTCTGGAGGAATTTTCCAACACATTCCAGGCAAGGGAGTTTCTGATGGCAGGCGGTATCGATTATGCCAAGGAGATGCTGGAAAACGCACTCGGCCCGGAAAAAGCACTGGACGTGCTGGAGAAGCTGACGAGTAATCTTCAGGTGAAACCATTTGATTTCCTGAAAAAATCCGATCCGACACAGCTGGTGAACGTACTTCAGAATGAGCATCCTCAGACGATATCCCTTATCCTGTGTTATCTTTCCCCGAAACAGTCGGCAGCAGTTATCAGCAATCTCCCCGAGGCACTGAAACCGGAGGTTGTCAAGAGGATTGCCATATTGGATAAGGCGAACCCGGAGGTTGTAAGGGAGGTTGAGAAAGTCTTGGAAAGAAAGGTTTCAACATTTGTGACGCAGGATTTTGCACAGGTTGGCGGTCTTGAAACCGTTGTGGAACTGGTCAATACAATGGACCGCTCCACTGAAAAAGAGATACTGGACAAGCTGTCTGAAACCGATCCGGAGCTTGCCGAGGAGATCAGGCGGCATATGTTCGTATTCGAGGATATCACAAAACTCGACGATCGTTCCATCCAGATGGTACTGCGCGAAGTCGACACAAAAGAACTCGCCAGAGCACTTAAAGGCTCTTCAGAAGAGATCATGGACAAGATTGTCAACAACCTCTCAAAACGAGCCGGTCAGCTCCTGAAAGAAGAGATTGAATTTATGGGTCCTTTAAGAGTTGCCGATGTGGAAGAAGCGCAACAGAAGATCGTCAACGTCATCAGAAGACTTGAGGAAAGCGGAGAGATATTCATTGCCAGAGGCGGAGGAGAAGAATTAATTGTATAATCTGATCAAAAGGGCTCTTGTTACGATAGACGATAATGAGCGGATCAGTTTGAGAAAGAAAGAACCCGCCGATAAAGATAAGAAAGAGGCAGGCGATGATTCGAGGGATTCTCAGGACGGAACCCCATCCCAAGAGGAGATGCAGGAGAATATTGTATCCCCTGCTGTCAGTCTTGCCAAGGAAAAAGCCCGGGTCATCATCGAAGAGGCGAACAATGAAGCGAAAGAAATCAAGGCAGAAGCTGAAAAGATCAAGACGAAGGCCGCTAAAGAATCGGAAAAGATAATGAAGCAGGCAGAAAAAAAGGCTGCTGAGAAAGAGAAGCAGCTGGAGAAGAAATGGAATGACAAGATGAGTGCCTCAACAAAGGCGTTAAAATCGGCAAGCGAAGCCTTAAACAAATCGCGGGAAGAATACGCTGAACTCTCGACCGAAAAAGTGAGGGATCTGATAGCCCTGCTCTCTGAAAAGATCCTTTTAACGACCCTGGAAGAGAAGAAAGGTGAGATACTCGAAAAGAAAGTGGATGAATTGATGAGAAGAGTAGTGAGTTTGCGGGATATCGTCTTTAAATTCAATCCCAGGGATTTTTCGTCCTTTCCGCCCGAATTGAACAAGAAGATGAACGAAACCCTGACAAGTTTTGAAATACGCCAGGACCCGTCTGTTTCAAAGGGCGGGGTTGTTGTGGAAACGAGTTATGGCACACTTGATGCCTCTTATGAGAATCAGCGTGAAATATTGAAATCACTGATCGATGAAGTGTTCGGTGGTTCAGAATGAGTTTTGGCTCATTGAAGAGAATGGACTATTTTGAGAAATCCGTTGAAGAGACGGACTTCCTTGTTCTAAACGGAAGTGTCAAGAGAATCGTCGGATTGACCATTGAGTCCGCCGGTCCCGAGGTCTTTCTCGGGGAAGGTTGCTATATTACCAACGGCCGGGGAGAGAAGATCCTGAGCGAGGTTGTGGGATTCAAGGACAATCACATCATCCTGATGCCGCTGGAAGATTTTTCTGGAATCTCGCTGGGATGTGAGGTCTACGGAACAAAGAAACCACTCAACGTCGGCGTCGGAAAAAACCTCCTCGGTAGAGTTTTGGACGGGCTCGGCCGTCCGATTGACGGAAAGTCCTTTATACCGGAAAAACAGATTTCATTGGACAATCAACCCCCTAATCCGCTCATCAGAGACCGTATAGAAGACACCATACCCGTCGGCATCCGTGCCATCGACGGTTTTATAACCCTTGGAAGAGGACAGCGTATCGGCATCTTCGCAGGAAGCGGGGTCGGAAAATCAACCACACTCGGGATGATCGCGAGAAATACCAAGGCGGATATCAATGTCATCGGGCTCATTGGCGAGAGAGGCAGAGAGGTCAGAGAGTTTATCGAGCGCGATCTGGGCGAAGAGGGCCTTAAACGCAGCATCGTTGTCGTTTCCACCTCGGACCAGCCGGCCCTTATGCGGGTTAAAGCCCTCCAAACAACAACCTCCATTGCCGAATACTTCAGGGCAAAGGGCTTCAACGTTATGCTCATGGTCGATTCCCTCACGAGATGGGCGATGGCGCAGAGGGAACTGGGGTTGGCCATTGGCGAACCTCCCACCACCAGAGGCTATCCACCCAGTGTCTTTGCAGGCCTGCCAAAGATCCTTGAAAGGGCCGGTAACTCAGAAAAGGGAAGCATAACCGGGATCTACACCGTTCTGGTCGAGGGGGATGATTTCAACGAACCGATCAGTGACACGGTCAGGGGGGTGGTCGATGGTCACATCATCCTGTCGAGGAACCTGGCCGAGGCGAACCATTATCCCGCCATTGACGTACTGGCAAGCATCAGCAGGCTGATGACTGAGATTGCCGGTGAGAAACATCTGGAAGCAGCCAGAAACTTGAAAGATCTCATGGCGGCATACAACGACGCAAAAGATCTCATCGATATTGGCGCTTATAAATCAGGCAGTGATCCTAAGATTGACCGGGCTATTAAGTTTATTGATGAGATTAATGCATTTCTCAAGCAGGGTGTCAGTGAGAAAGTTGATTACAACGAACTGGTGCAGAGACTCATAAAGATCAACCGGGAGGCGCTTGGAGATGAAGAAAAAAACACAGCCTGACGCGATCCTGTCACATCGAGGCTGTGTCTTCGATTATATTATTCTTCCTCTTCTTCAAATTCCAGTACTTTCTTCCCGTTGTAGTAACCGCAGTTTAAACAGACACGGTGCGGGAGTTTTGTTTCACCGCAATTGGAGCACACGGATCTCGGTGAGTCAAAGGCCTTGAAAAAATGAGCTCTTCTTCTTCGAGTCCTGCTTCTCGAGTGCTTTTTCTTTGGTACTGCCATATCCTGTTCCCTCCTTACACGTCATTTATCATCTTTTTCAGAATTATTATTCAGTTGGAGCTTTTTCAACGCAGCCAGTCTCGGGTCGATTGCATCACCGCCGCGATGACTGCACTGGTGATCCTCTTCAAGATTCAAATCGGCACCACAATACGGACAGAGCCCTTTACAATCGGGCGCACACAAAAACCGATCAGGCAGGCCTGTAACGACTGCCTCGACGACTCTATCAAATAAGTCCACTTCAGTGCCCACATAGTATATCACATTTTCAAGAGATTCCAATTCCTGTTCGGTTTCATCATCCGAGATCTCCCCCTTCGCGATGTAAGTCGCTTCTATCTCGCCATTGATCTCAGTTTGAACGGGTTTCAGACATCTCACACACGGAGACTCAACCTCGCATTCAACCGATCCTGTTACAAACAATTCATGTTTTGACTTAAAGAGAATCATTTTGTATTGAACATCCGACAGGAATTGAAGACTATCAAAGAGCTCTTCAATCAACCCCCTGTCCAGTTCTCCGATGAGTTCCGTCTGCTTTCCGGGCTCTAAAGATGTTACTTCAACGATCAGGTTCTTTCTTCCGGACATCATAATCACCTCTGTACTCAAGTTACGCTTCGTTATACCCAGACCTAACCTGAGGTCTTTATACGTCTATTGTAACATTAAAACCGACTGCATGGTATAATAAAAGAAAAGATGATGGAGGAAGAGATGGGAAAATACGATTTACTGAAGGAGATTATTAAGCTCTGCTCACCGGGAACACAGTTGAGAATGGGCCTTGAAAATATCCTTAATGCCAACAGCGGCGGCCTCTTACTGCTGATGAATGAAGACGATATCAAGCGGTATGATGACCTGATCCAACCGGGTTTTTACGTGAATACGGACTATTCACCGAAAAAGGTCTATGAGCTGGCCAAGATGGATGGAGCGGTTATTCTCAACGAGAACGTGACCAAGATCCTCTATGCCAATGTCCAGCTGACACCGGATCCCTCCCTGCCCTCTAAGGAGACGGGAATGAGACACCGGAACGCCGAGCGGATTGCAAAGCAGACCGGCAAGATCTCGCTTGCCGTTTCCCGTCGAAGAGGGGTGGTCAGCATTTACTGGGGAGCCTACACATATGTGCTGAAGGATCTCAACTTTCTCATCACCATGGTCGATCAGGGGCTTAAGGCGATCGAGAAATATCGCTACAGTTATAACAAGGCCGTCGAGATATTGGACAATCTGGAGATTGAGGACCGTGTAACGGTCTTTGACGTACGCAAGACCCTGGAAAAGGCTACAGCAGCCATCCGGATCGGGATCGAGATAGAGCCGTACATCTGGGAGATGGGCGTTAACGGCAGACTGGCCAAGATGCAGCTTGAGGAGATGCTCAGTGATCTGAACGAACATCTCGAACTGATTGTGGCTGATTACATGGTGAGCAAGTCAATCCCCGAGCACGAAAACGTGCGTGATATTTGTGATAAACTTCAGAACCTCGGTGAGAAGGACCTCATTGAGTACTCGAAGATCGCCAACATCCTGGGATACAAAGCAACAAAACTCATTATGGAAGAGCCGGTCACCTCACGGGGCATCAGGCTATTGAGAACGATGACCAAGATCCCCACGAATATCGTCAACAAACTGGTGGATCAGTTCAGCGATCTGAGGGCTATCAAGGATGCGGATCCCGAATCGTTGAAAGAGGTTGACGGAATAGGCGAAAAGCGTTCCAAGACGATCATCGAAAGTCTCTACAGACTCCGGATCAGAAAAAGAGGCGCAGCCGTCGAGGAATGAGGAAAGAGACGGATTTCAAAAAACCTTTACATCATAAATATGAAAAACGGCATGAAGTGTGATATAATATGCCGGATTTTGGCATGATGTTGGTGTCAAAGCTCTCTTGTTGAGAGAGTACCTGCATCAGCGAATTTGAATACAGAAAAAGGAGGTTAAAGATGTACGCGATTATTGAAACATCCGGCCGGCAGTACAAGGTTGAAGAGGGAAATATGATCTACGTTGACAAGACGGATCTTGAACCCGGCAAGGAAATTACGTTTGACAGGGTCGTCATGCTGAGGAATGATAATGACATGAAGTTTGGTGAACCCTATGTTGAAGGCGCTAAAGTAGTCGGAACGGTTGTCGAGAATGTACGTGACAAGAAGGTCAAGGTCATTAAATTCCGCAGGAGAAAACAGTACAGGCGTGAGTTAGGACACAAACAATGGTATACGTCTGTTAAAGTGGACAAGATAGAACAGTAGATGATCAGCGTCCTTTTTCACCGCAACAGATCAGGTTTCAGAGGATTCAAGGTCAGCGGGCACTCGGGATATGCCGACAGGGGAAACGATATTGTGTGCGCATCGGTGAGCGCCCTGACGATTCACACAGCTGAAATACTGGTTTCAGATCTGGATGTTGAGGCCCATGTTGAGCAGGATGAAGAAGGGTATCTGTCTGTGGAATTAATGCATACCAGTGCGTTATCTGAAATGATGATAAAGGCTCTTATCAGATCGCTTCAATCAATTGAAGAAGAGTATTCCGACTATTTAAAAGTGGAGGTGAAAGAATGAAACTCAGAATGGATTTACAGCTTTTTGCCCACAGGAAAACGGGTGGGGGAAAGAACGGAAGAGATAGTAATCCAAAATACCTGGGCGTTAAAAAAGGCGACGGATCATTCGTCATCCCAGGCAATATAATATTAAAACAGAGGGGAACCAAGATTTTCCCGGGCGAGAACGTCGGCATGGGTAAAGATTACACCATTTATGCCATGCAGGAAGGACACGTTTCCTTCAAAAAGAAACGCAACAGAAAATATGTACATGTTGTTGAGAAACAATAAGACTAGAGGAGGAATTATCTTATGTTGAATCAAAAGAGTTTCCGCCTCAAACCTGGGGAAGTTGAAAAAAAGTGGTACGTAATTGACGCTGAGGATCAGGTTTTAGGCAGGATGGCAACGCAGGTGGCAAATGTCTTATCCGGTAAGAGAAATCCACAATACACGCCGAACGTTGATTCCGGTGATTATGTTATCATTATCAATGCCGATAAGGTGAAGCTTACAGGTAAGAAGGCGGACAAGAAGATATACAGAAGATTTTCAAAATATCCCGGACACATGAAAGAGATCGGTTTCAAGGAAATGATCAAAAAGCATCCCGAACGGGTGGTCCGACTGGCCATTCAGAGAATGCTTCCCAAGAACCGGCTTGGCACACAGATGTACAAGAAACTCAAAGTATATGCGGGCAGTGAGCATCCTCATGCAGCGCAGAACCCTGAAAAGGTCGAAGTATGACAGTCAAACGGAGGTTATGATTAATGGCGGAATTTATAGATTACTATGGAACTGGCAGAAGAAAGAGAGCAATCGCAAGAGTACACATCAGGCCGGGAAAAGGACAGGTCAAGGTCAACGGAAGGAAATTTGACGATCTCGAAGGCTATCTCATGCGGGATACCCTCGTCAAACATGCCGAGGCACCCTTGATGGTAACCGGGACAAAAGACAAGTTCGATCTGGTGATCAAGGTTCAGGGCGGTGGACTCAGCGGTCAAGCCGGTGCTATGAGGCTCGGTATTTCCAGAGCCCTGCTTGAATACAACGATGATCTCAGATCCTCTTTGAAATCAGCCGGATTGCTCAGACGAGACGAAAGAATGGTTGAAAGAAAGAAATACGGTTTGAGAAAAGCCAGAAAATCACCACAGTTCTCCAAACGTTAAAAAAAGCGTTATTTTCAAAATAATAAAGGATACAGAGTGTTTCAAGCGCTCTGCATCCTTTTCTGTGCTATAAAGTATAACAGTTTGGCCGACAGGTATTTTGAGTTTGTTTGTTGTCAAAATTTCCTCTGTTAGAGGTGTTTCGTGGGACTCAAAGATTATATTAGCGAATTAAAAAAAACCCTTAATATAACAGATGTCATCTCTTCTTATGTTTCCATACAGAAATCGGGTAAAAACTACAAAGCGCTTTGCCCGTTTCACAATGAGAAAACCCCTTCATTTTATATTTACGAGAATACCCAGTCCTATCATTGTTTCGGCTGCGGTGCCAACGGTGATGCCATAGAATTTATTCAGGGAATGGAAAACTGTTCGTTTTCAGAGGCTCTGACAATACTTGCTGATGAGGCCGGCATGCAACCTCCTGATTTTTCCGCCAATTCCAATCCGGAGCTTATACGCTATAGTGATGATATGAAGCAGATTGGCGAACTCTTTGTCAACAATCTCAAAGAGAACACACCGGCATGGAACTATCTCAAAAAGAAACGCGATCTTGATCCCGTCAGATGCAGGGAATACGGCTTGGGATGGTCAACCCGCTCAGACACATTACGAATGAAAGAACGCCTGACAGTTGAGCGATTAAGAGAGCTCGGGATGATGAACCGGTACGATAAGAATATGTTCTCGGAGAGACTCATCATCCCTTTAAAAGACCGCTATGGCAGGCTGCTCGGTTTTTCAGGCCGATCACTACAAGATGGCGAAGATCAACCGAAATACATCAACTCCCCTCAATCTGAGTTCTTCAACAAGAGTGAACTCCTTTTCCTCCTGGACCGGGCAGGGGAACAGATACGGCAGGTGGATTTTGCTATCATTGTCGAAGGGTATATGGATGCACTGAGACTCCATCTTAACGGGATCAAAAACACCGTTGCCGTCATGGGGACAGCCCTGACAAAAAGGCATGTTGACAAACTGTCCAGCCTGACAAGGAAATTTGTCTTTGTCTTTGATTCCGATGAAGCCGGGAAAAAGGCCGTTATCAGTTCGTTTAATCAACTAAAAGACGGAATAAACGCGCTTGTCTGCGAGCTCAGCGGCGCTAAAGATCCGGATGAATTCTTAAGAAAAAAAGGTATAGATGCCTTCCGTAGATCGTTACTCAAGGCAGTATCGATCGAGGAATACATCCTTGACCACATCAAAACAAAATACGATCTCACAAGGGAGATGGGAAAGGACCGCTTTGTAAAGGAGAGTCGCTATCTCCTCGCAAGGGCCCGGAAGATGAAGAATCTTTCTCTCTTTGAAAAGCTCATCGGGAGACTCTCGGAATTAACCGGAATAGACAAGAAATTGCTTATGGAGTCCTGGAACCGTATCAAGACCGGGCAGTCGCATCCCGCGACGCGCGGAGGCGGAACCGGAAACAGCTTTCAATATGACATCCAAAGCGAAAAACTCAATCCCGAAGATGAGCTCCTCATCCTGTATCTATTTCATCCAACCACCCGAAAGGATATCGAGGAAATCTTTGAACAGTACGGTGATTTAGCCATGGAAAACTATCAGCGTTTTTTTAAATCCGTCAGGGTTGACTTCGAGCCCGACGATTCAACAGAACATCTCCCCAATTTTTTCGAGAAACAAAAAATTGAAAGATTCTTTCGTCAATTTAGAAGGTATGATTCTCCTGAAAACTTCCCAAGGATTATCTCCGATTGTCAAAAGATGATGAGAAAGCGACATCTGAAGAGAGAATTGAAGAAGATCGATTTGAAGATGAAAGAGGAGAAAGATGATCAGACCAAGGCCAAGCTCTTGACAGAAAGACTGCGTTTATCCAAAGAGATCAATCAATTGGCAAATTTTGAAAGGAGGCCGTTAGATGGGCGTAAACAACCCTGAGAAATCAGAGGAGCAGGAAAAGAAAACAAAGGGCGATAAGCCCGCAAAAGAAAAACGCTCAGATCGGACCGAAGAGAAAGCTTCTACCGGGACGGGACGTAAAAAGACCAGAGCGTCTAAAGGGACACGTAAGCGAACTGCCTCGTCAACCGGAAAAAAGAAGAGCACGGCAAAGAAAAAGAAACAGCTGACCCCGAAAGAAGTTGAAAAAAGACTAAAAAAACTTGTTGAGCTGGGTAAGGAGAAGGGCTACATAACCTACGAGGATATTGACAAGGCCTTACCGCCGGAATACACCGGTTTTGACAGCAGTTTTCTTGAATCCATATATGAAAATCTTGAAAAAGAGCAGATACAGATCAAAGAATCAGAACCAGAGGCGGATGACACGGAAAAAGAGGAGATCTCAACCAACCGCGAGGAGATTATGGAGAAGATCATCAGTGCCGCCGGTCCGTCTGTCTTTGATAACGCCTCCTATACAAAAGACGGTGTCAAGATGTATCTTAAGGAGATCGGAAGGATTCCCCTGCTGACACCGACACAGGAAAGAACCCTGGCCAGAAAGGCCCAGAGAGGCCATAAAAAGTCAAAGCAAAAACTGGTGGTGGCTAATCTGAGGCTTGTGGTCAGCATAGCCAAGCGCTATATGGGCAGGGGCCTGACGTTTCTGGATCTGATACAGGAGGGAAATATCGGGCTCTTAAAAGCCGTCGAGAAATTCGACTGGAAAAAAGGGTATAAGTTCAGTACCTACGCAACCTGGTGGATCAGACAGGCGATAACACGAGCCATTGCCGATCAGGCAAGGACGATCCGGGTACCGGTCCACATGGTCGAAACGATTAACAAGATCAACAAGATACGGCGGGAGTATCTGCAGGAACACGGAGACTATCCCCCGGCGAAGCTTCTCGCCAGAATGACGGGAAAATCAGAGGATAAGATAGAGGAGATCCTGCAGGCTGACAAAGAGACCCTCTCGCTGGAATCCCCCGTTGGTGGGGATGAGGATTCCTCGGTCGGTGATTTCGTGGCCGATATTGAGACCATCAATCCCGAGGATTCTGCCATGCTGATGCTTCTCCGAGATGAGATCAACGAGGTTCTGAACACGCTCGGACCGAGAGAGGCAACCGTATTAAAGATGCGATACGGCTTGATAGACGGCCGGCAAAAGACCCTGGAGGAAGTTGGCAAGTACCTGAACGTCACCCGTGAGAGGGTCCGGCAGATAGAGGTGAAGGCGCTCAGGAAGCTGAGACACCCCACCAGGAGCAAGCATCTTAAAACACTGATTACGTACCTGAACAAATAAAGCACAGACAGAGGTGGTTTTGATGTTTTTTTACACGTCTTTAATTATACTAATACCGGGTGTCATATTTGCATTCTGGGCACAGACCAAGGTCAAATCGACCTTTGCAAAATACTCAAGAGTTGATTCAGCCACCGGCATGACCGGCCGATCACTGGCCAGAAGGTTGCTCGATTCCAACAATCTCAATGACATCCCGGTGGAGAATATACAAGGACAGCTCAGTGATCATTACGATCCAAAAAAGAGAGTTGTGAGACTCTCCCAGTCAACGTACAACGACAGTTCAGTGGCCAGCCTCGGTGTTGTAGCCCATGAACTGGGGCATGTCATCCAGCACAAGGAGAAATACGCCCCCCTGATGATAAGGAACACGTTTGTTCCGGTTGCCCAGTTCGGATCATCCTTCGCCTGGATCATCTTCTTCGGGGGACTGCTGCTGTCAACCCCGCCGCTCTTATATGCGGGGATCTTTCTCTTTACAGCTGTCGTGATCTTTTCACTTGTCACCCTGCCCGTTGAATTTGATGCCAGTAAAAGAGGGCTGGTGATGCTTGAAAAACAGGTGATGATGGATAAGAACCATGTGGCGATGGCAAAAAAGGTCCTCTCAGCCGCCGCCATGACCTATCTGGCATCAACTCTGATGGCGGTTCTGCAGTTGTTGAGAATGATTTTGATCGCGAGACGATAAACCAAGACAATAATAATTCTATTAAGATTTAAGCAAAGAGGAGTGTTAACGATGGCAGTTGTACAAAATTCCTATCAATTTCTTGAGGGCAAGGAGGAGACCCAGCAATTCAGAGTTCAAGGGGATATGCTGTGGGATGAAAATGACCTTGTGAGCGACGCGGAGGTCCTCTCAAGCCATTTTTTAATAACAGAGGCCTTCAAGATCAGCAACAACCTGCTCAGCAAGGCATTCGGTCATGAGATTATCGCCGCCGTTGTAAGGGCGGATTTTCGGCATCTTGGGATTACACCGCTCGATAGTCGTGTGACGGTGCGGACGAAAGTGGACACCGTTGAGGGTAATCACATAACTTTTTCGTTCGATGCCTATGATGAGATGGAAAAGATTGCCTCGGGTCAATTTGAACGGGTTATCATCTCCAGGGATTATCTCATGAGAAAGACCGAAACAAAGATGATTAAGAAGTTCTAAACGTTGAGAAGACCGAGAAGGACCGAGGACCTCAGAGAATACAACGCCGTCTTAAGACTGAAAGACACCGAAATCAGATTAACCGACACAGGTCTGACAGACAGCGACCTGAAAATCGCCCTGATCTTTCCCAATGCTTATGAAGTGGGGATTGCCAATCTCGGCTTTTTAAAGGTTTACCAGCTGATCAACAGCATTGAAGGCGTGGTCTGCGAGCGGTTCTTTTATAATAAAAGCTTTAAAAAATATTACTCATTGGATACGCTCCGGCCAATTGATGAATTCAACGTCATGGCCTTCTCCGTTTCGTTTGAACTGGATTATCCCAACATAATGGAGATGCTCGATGTCAAAAAGATTCCTTTAAGAGCAGTCGATCGGTCCTCAAACCATCCGCTGATCATGATGGGCGGGCCGGTGACCTACTTCAACATAAAACCCCTCTGGCCGATTGGGGATCTATTCTTTCATGGGGATGCGGAGAACAAACTCGGCAGCGTCGTCAGAACCATCCGCGATGCGTACAACAAAAACGACAACAAAGAAATCCTGCTGGACAGGCTCGCAACCTGTGAAAATCTCTCGATCCCGGCTTTGAACAAAGAAAATACCCGTATCGAGAAATTCATCCCGATAGACGAATCGCCATCAGTCTCGCCTTTCATCAGCAAAAAAGGGGCCTTCGGCAAGAGGACGCTGATAGAGATTGGTCGGGGCTGTCTCAGAAACTGTGCCTTTTGCGTTGCCGGGCATACGAGAAACCCGGCCCGATTCCTTTCTCCTGAACAATTCTCCGGGATTCTGAATGACCAGCAACAACTGGGCATCCACGATGTCGGTCTCATCTCAGCCACTTTCACCGATCATCCCCGGAAAGCAGAGTTATTGCAGCTCTTGGAAGACCGGAAAATGGCCTTTTCGGTCTCCTCGCTCAGACTGGATTCTTTGTCCCAATCGCTGTTGAATGGCCTTAAACGAAGCGGACAACAAGTCATCACCATTGCGCCTGAGGGCTCCAGCCAGCGGGTCCGCAACAGCCTTGCCAAGGATCTGACCGAACAGGACATCATCTCAGCGCTGGAGAAGATTGCCCGATCCGGTTTCAATGGCGTCAAGATGTATTTCATATACGGGATCGAAGGCGAGGATGAGAACGACTTCAAGGACCTGCTCAAGATCCTCCGCGAAACAAAACGGCTGGGGATTGACCAGATTTCGCTGAGCTTTAACCCGCTTGTGCCTAAGCCGGGCACCCCTCTTGAGGGAACAGCGATGCAGGATATCAAACGCCTCAAGGCAAAGAAGAAATTCATCCAAAAACTCCTGTCGGGCAAGACCCGGACAAAATTCGAGAGCCTGAGAAAGAGTGTCGAGCAATACCGGCTGGCAAACGGGGATCAGAACACGCTCTTTGAGTTGTATAGAAGAAAGTGAAAACGAAAAGGGCCCGATCTAATCCGCGGGCCCTGAAAGTTTACTTCATCACGTCTTCAAATGATTCGAAGAAGACCTTGTAACACATATAGGTCTCATAGACATCGGCCTTGCTGACGATCTCATACGGGGAGTGCATCCCCAGCACGGGAACGCCGGCATCCACGACCGAAATGCCCTGCTCGGCGAAGAAAAGTGCCACGGTTCCGCCACCACCCTGATCGACCTTTCCCAGCAGACCGCTCTGCCAGTGTATCTTCTTTTCGTCAAAGAGTTTCCTCAGTGAGCCGAGGACCTCGGCGTGTGCGTCGTTCGAACCACCCTTCCCACGGGCGCCCGTGTATTTGAGGATGCTGATGCCCATACCGATTTTGGGAGCGTTCTGAGCCTCGTGAACCTCTTTAAAAGACGGATTGAGGGCGGCGGAGACATCTGCTGACAGGAGCGTGGAGCGTTCCATCACATCTTCTATCATCGTATCCTGACCGTAGAGTTTAATCAGGACGGAGACCGCTTTTTTCCAGAAGTGGTATCTCGCGCCCGTGTTACCCATACTGCCGATCTCCTCTTTGTCAATCAGCAGCGTGCAGGCCGTCTTGTTCTGTGAGTCCATATCAAGGATGGCTCTAAGAGCCGTATAAGAGCAGACACGGTCGTCGTGGCCGTAGCCACCGATCAGGCTCCTGTCCAAACCGACATCTCTCGGCTCCGTTGCGGGAACGATCTCGATCTCAGCGGAGAATAGATCGGCTTCCGTGATGCCGTATCGGTCGTTCAGGAGATTGAGGATGTTCAGGAGAACGGGGTCTTCGACTTTTCCGTCCTCGTCTTCATTGTAGGTGATCGCCTTGCTTCCGAGAAGGAGCTTCAGTGTATCCGCTTTGAAGACTTCGGATATGTCGCCCTTTCTCCTGTCCAGATGGGGCAGCAGGTCAGAGATGACAAAGACGGGATCGTCCCGGTCAAACCCGATGCTGATAGCCACTTTCTTGCCTTCTTTTGTGATCACAACCCCGTCAAGCGCCAGGGGGATGTTGAACCACTGATACTTCTTGACACCCCCGTAGTAATGAGTATGGGCCATGGCAAGGGAAATATCCTCATGCAGAGGGGAGGGTTTAAAATCAATCCTCGGTGAGTCGACATGAGCTGCAACCATGTTAATCCCCTTTGAGATATCATCCCCGAGTTTGAAGAAGGCAACAGCCTTTCCCCTGTTTCTCAGATAAACCTTTGAACCGGCCGGGTTATCGGGCGGATTTTTAACAAATTCGTCGAAATCCACAAAGCCCGCATTTTCTGCGATGCGTATCGCCTCGTTGATCGATTTGCGCTCTGTCGGTGAATTCCAGAGATATTCCTTGTACCCGTCCGAAAAGCCATGGACCTCGCTCTCCTCACGGTCTTTCCAGGGTGAGACCGGTTTCTTTCTCAATTGCTTACTCAGTTCCTTGTATTTGTTTTCCGGCATTAAGACCATCTCCTCGTCGTATGATGTTTGATAATTAGTAAAGCTAACTAACAGATTAAAAACAAAGGCGACTCGAGGTCGCCCTTGTTATTATATTTACCCATCGGATTTTAAAAAACGCACAGGGAGATTATTCCACTGTGATTGCGTTAACAGGGCATGAACTTGCTGCATCCTCAGCACATGATGCGTCTGTCTCTGCTTCAAGTACATCCGCTTTGTTTTCATCGTTCATCTTGAAAACATCCGGGCACAGGCTCTCACAAACACCACAGCCAATGCAGGTATCCTTGTCTACACTTACTTTTGCCATTCAATCACACCTCCATATCCTCAGTCTTGTTTGATGATCTTCACGATGTATTATATCATAAAGCGAGCGAGATGGAATAGGTGTCGTTTGTTTTTACCCGAAGTATTCTCGTATGCTATAATAGGCTAAAATTGCAAGGATTGATGAGGAGGTTTTTTATGGCAACGCTTGAGAAACACTATGAACCGGATAAAATCGAACAGAAGTGGTATAAAAAGTGGCAGGATGCCGGGGCCTTTAAACCGAAGGGGACCGGAAAGCCGTTTGTTATTGTGATACCGCCTCCCAACATCACGGGGAAACTGCACATGGGACATGCCTTAAATATGACACTGCAGGATATTTCAACCCGCTTTCACAGGATGAAGGGCTTTGACACACTCTGGTTGCCGGGTGAGGATCATGCCGGCATCGCCACACAGAATGTTGTGGAGAAGAATCTGCGTGAGGAAGGCAGTTCGAAGGATGAGATCGGGCGGGAGGCCTTTGTTGAGCGCACCTGGAAATGGGCAGATGAGTACAGAGGGCACATCAGGGAACAGATCCGCTACATGGGCTGCTCAGTTGACTGGTCACGCGATCGGTTTACACTGGATGAAGGATTGAACAAGGCGGTCAGAAAGGTCTTTGTCAAACTGTATGAAAAGGGATTAATATACAAGGGCAAATACATTGTGAACTGGTGTCCAAGATGCCATACCGTCCTCTCGGATGAAGAGGTTGAACACAAGGATGAGTCATCCAATCTCTGGCATTTCAAATATCCGGTGAAAGACAGCGACGAATACGTTGTCATAGCCACTACACGTCCCGAAACGATGCTCGGAGACTCCGCGGTTGCGGTGAATCCCGCGGACGAACGTTACAAAGATCTGATCGGCAAGACCCTGGTCCTGCCGATTGTCAACCGGGAGATACCCGTCATCGAGGACCAGTACGTTGACAGGGAGTTTGGCACCGGCGCGGTCAAGGTGACACCGGCCCATGATCCCAACGATTATCAGATGGGCGTCCGGCACGATCTACAGTTCTTTGAGGTGGTCGATGAGAGCGGCTACATGAATGAACAGGCCGGTGCGTACAAGGGTATGCCGATCAAAGAGGCCAGAAAGGCCGTTGTTGAAAAGATGGAGGAGCTCGGGCTTCTCATCAAGACTGAGGATTATCAGCACTCAGTTGGACACTGCTACCGATGCGACACCACAATCGATCCACGACTTTCGGATCAGTGGTTTGTCCGGATGAAGCCGCTTGCCAAAGAGGCCATCAAAGTGGTAGATGATGAGGAGATCGCCTTCTATCCGCCGAGATGGAAGAAGGTTTATCTCAACTGGATGAACGAGGTCCGCGACTGGTGTATATCCAGACAGCTCTGGTGGGGGCACCGGATCCCCGTCTGGTACTGCGAGGACTGCGGTCATGTGAATGTGGCCGAAGAGACGCCCGAAAAATGTGAAGAATGCGGTTCCGGGAACCTCCGCCAGGATCCCGACGTGCTCGATACATGGTTCTCATCCGGTTTATGGCCTTTCTCAACACTGGGGTGGCCCGGGGAGACCGAAGACCTTCAAAAATACTATCCGACCACGGTCCTGATAACGGCATTCGACATTATCTTCTTCTGGGTGGCCCGGATGATCGTGATGGGCCTTGAATTTATGGATAAAAAGCCTTTCAAGGATGTCTATATCACCCAGCTCATCAGGGATAAAAAGGGACGGAAGATGAGCAAATCCCTCGGCAACGGCATCGATCCAATCGAAGTCGTCGGGGATTACGGGGCGGATGCCATGAGATTTACCCTCTCCATCTTCGCAGGACAGGGCCGGGATATCAACCTCGATGTGAAGAGTATTCAGAATTACAAGCACTTCGCCAACAAAATCTGGAATGCCACACGATTTGCCCTGATGAACCTTGAGGGATTTGAAAAGGGGAAGATCGACATCAACGAGCTCACGCTCTCGGACAAATGGATACTGAACCGGCTTGAGAAAACTATCCGGGATGTCACAAAGGGCATCGAGGAATACGATTATAACCTCGCCTCAAAGGCAATCTTTGAGTTCTTCTGGAACGAGTTCTGCGACTGGTACATCGAATCGATTAAACCGTTCCTCTATCAGGACTATCCGGAAAGCGTTCAACAAAACACCCGAAACGTCCTGCTCCATACCCTGGATGTCAGTCTCCGATTACTCCATCCCTTTATGCCCTTCATCACAGAAGAGATCTGGCAGATGCTCCCGGGCCAAAAAGACCGTGACTTTTTAATGATCGCCGCCTGGCCCGAATCCGGTCGATTTAACGGTTTTGAAGAACAGGAGAAGCAGTTCAAGACGCTGATGGAGCATATACGGGGGATTCGCAACGTGCGGGCCGAGTTGAACCTGGCACCTTCCAAAAAGCTTGACATTGCCTATATGAACAAAGATTCAGCCGTTGATATCACTCCCGAGGAGAAGATCTATCTCCAGGCCCTTGCCAACGTTGACCGGATTGACATTGTAGACAGCAAACCTCCAAAGACGGCCACTGCCTACGTCACTCCCGCAAAAGACCTGTACGTCACCCTCGGGGAGATGGTCGACTGGGAAGAAGAGCGAAAACGTCTGAAAAAGAGTCTGAAAAAGGCCGAAAAGGATGTCAAGCATTTTGAGAAGAAGCTCTCAAACTCGAAGTTCATGGCAAATGCCAAAGAAGAGGTTATTGAAGAAACAAAGCTGAAACACCAAAAGGCCATACAGAACAGAGACCGGATCAAAAAACTCGCGGAAGATTTTGAATGAACGCCGGGAAACTCATCGTAGCGGGAACGCCGGTGGGCAACCTCGAGGATATGACTCAACGGGCCAAAAAGGCACTGGAAGAGGCTGACTTTATCCTCGCCGAGGATACCAGGCGCAGTATCAAACTGCTGAATCATTACGCCATTGGAAAAAAGGAACTGATATCGTTCTCCCAGCAGAAGGAACGCCAGAAGACAGATGGAATCATCGAGAGAATCCGGCAGGGAGAGATCGCCTGTATCGTTTCGGATGCGGGGATGCCGTGTGTTTCGGATCCGGGATCTTTTATCGTCAACGAGTGTTATAATAATGATATCAAAGTCGATGTCATTCCCGGACCGAGCGCTTTTGTCCTTGCCTATGCGGCCTCGGGATTTTCCGGTTCTTTCATCTTCGAGGGGTTTATCGGGAGAGATAAGAAGTTCCGCCGTTTTCTGAGGAAAAACATCGAGGAGAGCCGGCATATCATCTTTTATGAATCGCCATACAGACTGAAAAAGGTCCTCACCGATATCAAGGCTATATTGGGGGAGAGGGACGTCTTCATTGCACGTGAGATGACCAAGATGCATCAGGAGTTTTTCAGAGGAAGTGTATCCGATGCCATTGCTCATTTTAACGGGGAAGTCAAAGGAGAAATCACAGTCATTATCAAAGGGAGCTGAGTCATTTGCGAAAATACGGGGAATTAGAGAAACTGCTAAGAAAGGTGGCAACCTGGATAAAATCCGAGGGTCGAAAGGTCTTGAAAGAGGGGGAGAATGAGATCACTCCTGCTCAGTTCGATGTCCTCCAGAGTGTCTTCTGGCAGGAACACATGACAATGACCTGTCTCAGTAAGAGACTCGGGGTTGCCAAGAGTACGGTAACGGGCCTCGTCAACAAATTAAGACAAGAGGAGCTCGTCAAGTACACGGTCTCCTCAGAGGATAAAAGGGTCCGGCTGCTCAAGATCACCGAAAAGGGGGAAGGGGTTATTCAGGAGGTCATCGACCGGCGGATCAAGTTCGTCGAGGACATGTTCTCAGACATCGATCCCTATCTCGTGGATGAATTCCGTCAGGTCCTGAGGATAGTCGTTCAAAACGTATCGGAAAACCAGGCGAATGAGGATTAGGGGTTATATGTAAAGTTTCGATAGTTTTAACGTTATACTTCTGCCCTTTCGATGATTTAGCAGTTATAAAGGGGCCGGGGTCAGGAAAAAACTCAAAAGGGAAATGAAGCTTTTTTATAAGATCAATGCACAGCGTATCATATCAAAACAAGGAGGATATATAGATGAAATTGAAAGAAGGAACCATCATCGCAGGTGTTTCAGCAAGGCATCTGCATCTGTCTCAGGAGCATCTTGAAAGACTCTTCGGCGCCGACGCTCAACTGACCCCGGTGAAGGATCTGGGGCAGCCCGGCCAGTATGCCAGTGAAGAGAAGGTCAAAGTCACAGGACCCAAAGGGGAATTTCCCGCCGTTCGCGTTTTAGGACCTGTCAGAGGGCAGACACAGGTTGAAGTGAGCCTGACCGATGCCTTCAAACTCGGCGTTATCCCCCCGGTGAGAGATTCCGGTGATATCGACAACACCCCCGGTGTCAAACTGACCGGCCCTGAGGGCGAGGTCGAGCTTGAAAAGGGACTTATCATCGCCAAACGGCACATCCACATGACACCCGAGGACGCGGAGCGTTTTGGTGTCAAGGATAAGGACCTTGTTTCGGTGTTCTGTGATACAGAGGCAAGGAAGGCCATCTTTCAGGATGTTCTCATCAGGGTGAGTCCAAAATACGCCCTCGAATTCCATGTGGACACAGACGAGGCAAACGCCGTTTTCCTCAAGTCCGGTGATGAAGTGAGGATCTGTTCTGAGCTGTAATGGACTCTACTATCGATAATCGAGGTTCGAAGTTTATATCCACCGCCGGAGTTTGTGTAGCCTTGTGTTTTTTACTCTACACCTTCCAGAGATTTGTGCCGGTGGTGGGCACCATGATATCATTAACAGCCCCCCTGCCCTTGATAGCGGGGGCTTTTTTCTTCGGGAAAAGATGGCTCTTCGAAACCTCCCTCTGCTCCCTGCTTCTGATCTTCCTCTTCAACGATCTCATCGGAAGCCTCCTCTTCATGTTCTATTTCCTTGGGGCCGTTATCGCCATCTACTATCATCTGATCGAGAAGTGCCGGCTCATCGTAATCATCCCCTGTCTCTTTGCCTACAATCTGCTCGGTGAATTTGTCTCCGTTCGCCTGATCTCAGCCGAAGGAAGCCTCGTCGATGACTTCTTCAAACAATACTGGTTTCTCTTCGCGGGATTGATGACCCTCGTCACCTTCTTCTTCTATGAACGGTTTATCCTTATCTTCCTCAACCGGAAGTTCTCAGCTCAGTTCCTGCAGGACACATGATTTAACGACGTTCAGCCCCTTCTCCCCGGCGATTTGATCAAGTTCCGGACTTCTGGCCCCGGGTTGAAGCCATATATTTTGGATACCCTTTTCAGCGCATCTTGACAAGATCTTTTCCCCGATCGAGGGATTGACAACAAAATCGGCAACATCGGGTACCTCGGGAAGCTTCATCACATCATCATAGACTGGGACTCCGTCAATTTCGTCCAATCTGGGATTGACCGGATACACCTCGTATCCGTTATCCTGTAATATCTTGAAGATCCGATAACCGAAACTCTCCTTTTTATCGGATGCTCCGATGACGGCCCATTTCTTTTTACTCAGCATTTCCTTATTCATTCTTTTCATCTCCTTTCATACATAAGAAGACGTTATTCTGTGGGTGCTTCATTCGCAAGCGGGGGTTTTGAGCTTTTAGAAATGAAAATACTCTATATTTGGTAAATCCAACCTTTTTTGGTATAATAGTATTGGCTTGTAATCATACAAAAGGGATTGATCTGTGAGGCAGATTGATCTCTTTTTTTTAGGTGGTGCCCAAATGTATAAACTATTAATAACCGGATTCGAACCCTTTGGAGGAGATACTGAAAACCCCTCTGAGATCCTTGTGAATAATCTTTCCGAAGAGCGATATGAACAGATCAACATCAAAAAAGTGATCCTGCCGGTCACTGTGAAAGAAGCGGGGAAGCAGTTAGTTGAGGCGCTCGATGCCTTCAAGCCGGACACCG
Source organism: uncultured Thermotogaceae bacterium (assembly GCA_964631265.1). Lineage (GTDB taxonomy): Bacteria > Thermotogota > Thermotogae > MWEM01 > MWEM01 > CAZVWW01. The sequence goes on along the minus strand of CAZVWW010000002.1, from coordinate 19,977 downwards.
TTCTGAGCCTGGGTCTGAATGCGGGCCTCTCGCATATTGCCGTTGAGAGAGTGGCCCTCAACATGATAGATGCCAGGATCAAAGACAACAACGGGGACCAGCCCGTTGACCGGCCTGTTGTTAAAGAGGGCGAAACGGCTTATTTTTCCACCCTGCCGACCCGGGAGATGGTCCGGGCCCTCAGAAAAGAAAAGATACCGGCCAAACTTTCTTATACGGCCGGTACCTATGTTTGTAACGTTTTATTTTACGCCGCCATGCATGCTGCCAGGAAAAGGGAACATCTCAAACGATGCGGTTTCGTTCACATCCCCTATACCCATGAACAGGTATTAACAAAACCGGGCAGGGCGAGCCTGTCCATGGCTACCCTGGAATCGGCCCTCGATGTTATTGTGAGAACGCTTTATCCTTGAGAACCCCGATTCGTTTCACACTTTCACGGATGATCAGTTCTGTGTTGAGGAGAATCTTGCGTTTGACCTTGCTCTTTTCATTACCGGAGATCCGGTTCACTATCAACTGTCCCGCCGTGTAGCCCATCTCAAATCTCGGCTGTTTCACGGTTGTCAGACCCGGGATCATATAACGGCTCAGGGGGGCGTCGTCGAAGGCGATAACAGAGACATCGCGGGGGATCTTTAATCCGGCCTCGTACAGGGCCCGCATCCCCCCATAGGCCATCCAGTCATCAACAAAGAATATCGCGGAGAACTGCCGGCTCTTTTCGAGCGCATTTTTCACACCGGCATATCCCGTTTCCGGTTCGAAGTCCCCGGGTTCAAACATGAGTGTCATGTCATCATGCTCCTTTTGAAAGTCGACAAACGCCTTTTTTCGGAGAATGGCGGAATAGACAAATGGATCCCCCTCGAGGAAGAGGATGTCCCGGTGACCGTTGTCATAGAGGTATTTTGCCGCGAATTTGGTGCTGTTGTAATTATCAATGCTGACACTGTCAATCTTGATCTCGCTGTCCTTTCGATCCACCCCGACAACCGGGATGGCTGAATCGAGCAGGTGCTTGATCTGGGCATCGTCTTTTTCCGATGTGCACAGAACAATGCCGTCCGCTTTCCGCTCAAAGAGTTCGGAGATAATGTCGATCTCCTTCGAGAGCTGCTGTTTGGTGTTGGCAAGGAAGAACTCGTAGTTGTTCTTGAGCAGAGCCTCTTCGATACCGATGGTTAATTCGGGATAATGATACCCCCGGAGATCGGGGACCACTATCCCGACAAGTTTCTTGATCCGTTTGCCGACCATGGTGGTTCTGTGGTAGTTGTATTTTTTCAGGGCGTTCAAGACCTTCTTTTTCATGTCGCCCGAAACACTCTCGCTCCCGTTCAGAACCCTCGAAAAGGTGGCGATGGAGATCCCCGTTTTCTTTGATATCTCTCTTAAAGTCGGCACTCAAATCATCCTCCAGTTCCTTTAATTGCTGAAGAGTACTTCGTGTGACTCCTCAACAGTTTGAAAACCTTTTCCTTTGTTCTTTTTATAGAATTCCTTAACGTCATAGATGACCTGTTCGGGTAAAAACTCCTCGTCCTTGTCCCATCTTTCGCCGATATCCGGGACTGACTCAAAGAGCATCTGCGTATAGGGATGCACGGGATTCTCATAGATCTTCTTTGTGTCCCCGCGCTCGACAAGCCGTCCCTTGTACATGATCAGCGTATAGTCACTGATGTAGTATCCCAGGTTGAGATCGTGGGTGATAAAGAGCACCGTCATCCCTTCCCGTTTACAGATCTCGATGAGGAGATTGAGGACCCCGAGCCTTGTTGAGGCATCGAGCATACTGATCAACTCATCCGCCACCAGAATATCCACATCGAGCAGAAGCGCCCTGGCAATGAGCAGCCTCTGCAACTGTCCGCCGCTTAACTGATGCGGAAATTTATGCATGATCCGGTCGGGGTTGAGATTGACACTTTCAAGCGCCCGGTTGATCTTCTGCTGACGGTTCTTCTCACCCTTCATAAACGATTTGAAGAGCAGATCGAATATCCGGTCGATTCTGAAAAGCGGGTTAAAGGATGAAAAGGGGTCTTGAAAGATGGCCTGGACTTTTCTGTAATACTCTTTCTTCTCTTCGGACTTGTCAATATTCGTGATGTCTTTTCCCCGGTAAAAGAGCTTGCCCGATGTGGGTTGGAGAAGCTTCAAAATGATTCTGCCGATTGTCGTCTTACCGCTTCCGCTTTCGCCGATCAGTGAGAGGATGGTGCCCTTCTTCATCTCGAAAGAGACATCCTTGACCGCTGTAACGGTTTCGCTGTTGATGATCCCGGAGGTAAACTGCTTGGTCAGATCCTGCACCGACATGATACTGTCTCTGTTTTCGTATTTTCTGTTGTCATCTTTATAATCAGCCATTTGTCTCACTTCCCAACGCTTTCCAATTCCAGCATGCGACATAATGATTGTCGCCCACTTTTTCTCTGACGGGTGTCTCTTCACATTTTTCGGTCTTATACGGACATCTGTATCTGAAACGGCAGCCCTCACCGATGTTCAACAGATGCGGCGGTGTGCCTTTGATCCCCTTCAAACGCTTATCCTTGTATTGAATGCCCACCTTGGGCAGTGAATGAATCAGGGCCTTCGTGTACGGATGTCTCGGATTGTCGACGATCTCGTCCGTGGGACCAATCTCGGCAAAGTGTCCGGCATACATGATCATGATACGTTCTGCGATCTGATAGAGAATGGAGATATCATGGGTGATAAAGATGGACGACCCGATAATCTCCTCATCTCTCAGTTTGGCCAGCATATTGGCCACAAATCGCTGTGAGCTCACATCGAGTGCCGAGGTGATCTCGTCCGCTATAACAAAATCGGGATCGAGTAATGTGGAGATGATCATGATCATCCTCTGTTTCATTCCGCCGGATAGCTCAATCGAGTACCGGTTTAAAGCCGAGTGTTCCAGGTTGATCATGTCCAGTCTCTCTTTCACCTTTTTAAAGAACTTTCTGTTGGCTTTGATCCCATGTGTACTGACCAGGTCGCTGATAAATGTTTTGACCTTCTTGGTGGGACTGAAGGCATCGAGCGCATATTGCGGGATGATCGATATATGATTCATACGGTACCGCTTAAATTCCTTCTCTTCCATCGTCATAACATTCTTACCCAGGAGATTGGCCTCTCCCGAGACATACTTGAGAGGCGGTTTCCTCAGAATCAGTGAGTTTGCCAGCGTGCTCTTACCGCAGCCGGATTCACCGGCGATTCCCAGTATCTCGCCTCTCCTTAGATTGAACGTGACCCCGTCGAGGGCCTTCACATCGCCCTTGAGGATCTTGTAATAGGCCTTCAGGTCTTTAATCTCTAATACATTTTCCGGCATAATCTACATCTCCCTTAAGCGTGGATTGAATACTTCGTCCAGTCCGGTGTTGATAAAATAGAGTGAAACGATGAGAATCGTTACCAGCAGACCGGGGAGAATCGCCCACCACCAGAGTCCGAGCTGAATGGCGTTCCAGTTGACGGCGTTTTGCATAATGAGACCCAGCGAGATGCCCCTCGTCGGGCCCAGTCCGATAAATTCCAGTGTAACGGCTGCCAGTATGGCGCCGGTAAACTGGATGATATAGACCATGAAGACGTATGAAAACATATTGGCCGCTATATCCTCTCCGAGTATTCTCAGAACGGGGGTGGCGGTTATCCTCGAGAGGTTGACAAATTCCTGGTTTTTCAGCGAGAGGGTCTGGGAACGCACGGCCCTTGCCGTCCAGGTCCAGGCCGTCAGCCCGATGATAATACTCATAGAGAAGATTCCCCTGTAGGGCAGATAAGCCGACAACAGAATAAGCAATGCCAGTGTCGGTATGACCAGAAAGATGTTCGTGATCATCATCAGGATCTCATCTGTCATCTTACCGCTGTTGTAACCTGCTATGAATCCTATGATCAAGCCCACAAACGTTGCGATCGTCCCGCCCACAAATCCGACGAGAAAGGTTGATCTCAAGCCGTAGACAACCCGTGTGAAGACATCCTTGCCCATCAGGGTGGTGCCGAACCAGTGATCGCTTGACGGGGGGAGATACCCCTGTCCGGCAAATTCATCGTATTCATAGGGGGTCATGCTGGGGCCGAAGATGGCGAGAAAGGCCACAGAAAAGAAGATCACAAGCCCGAATAGAACCTTCTTGTTTGTGAATGCGTAATAGAGATTTTCATGTCTTTTCCAGAATTCTTTTGTCGCCATCGATCACACCTCCCCTGAATACGAGAACCTGACACGCGGGTCGATAAACATGTAAATGATATCCACGATAAAATTAGCGATCAAAACAAAGATGACAATGAACAGAAAACACCCCTGAACGAGGAAGTAGTCCTGGTTCAGTATGGCCTTCAGCAGGATATAGCCGATTCCCGGATAAGAAAAGACAATCTCGGTTGTCAGGGCCCCGGCAACAATGTTGCCCAGCCGGATGGCAAGTCCTGTTACCTGTGGCAGCACACCGTTTCTGAAGGCATATTTCCGGATGAGCTTCTCCGGTGCGCCGAGCGATTCCATGTATTTTGAATAGTTGGTTCCCATTTCGTATAGTATCATATTCCGCATACCGATTGCCCAGCCGCCGAGCTGAACGAGGAAGAGGGTCAGGAACGGCAGGAACCAGTGATGGATGAAATCAAGGATAAAATGCAGATTAAACCCGGGCTGCGTGGTGGAGCTGTACGCATTACTGATCGGGAATAATCCCAACTGAACTCCGAAGATAAAGACCACCACCACGGCAAACCAGAAGTACGGCGATGAGGTCAGAAAATAGAAGAATGGCATCAGGGCATTGTCGGCCTTTTTGTTGACCCCCGAAAAAGCCCCCAGTTTGTTTCCCAATATCCAGCTCAGGATGATGGCAGGCAGCAATAAGAGCACATCATAAAAGACGGCCTCGCTGATGACATCCATAACCGGTTTTGGGAAGACGTAGATGCTGATTCCCAGATCGCCTTTGAACAGAGAGACCCAGAAGTTGAAGTATTGCTCCAGCAGAGGTTTGTCAAGCCCAAACGAGGCAATAAACTGACTCTCGATTATTTCTCTTCCACCTTCCATACCCTGAAATCTGGAAAGCAGTATGTTTATCGGATCCCCGGGCATGAAACGAGGAATCATCCAGTCGATTGTAACGGCAACAAAGAAGGTGATGAGATAGATAATGATCTTTTTACTGAGATATTTTTTCATAGCGTGATCAGCTCAGCTCCTCTCTAAAATGAACAGGCCCATCAATTACAATGGGCCTGTTATGAAACGTTTTAAGATCGATTATTTGGCAGGTTCGAGATTGATCAGCATCTTTATGCCGCCAAACTGCCATTTTCCGGCCCATGTACACGGATAACCCTCGGGGTTGTCCTCGGTCGGCCAATTATTCCAGGTGCCTGTTGTAGACTGTGCCCAAAGCCCGTTGTACCAAAGGGGGATTGACGGCATTTCCTGGAGCAGTGTCTTCTGTATCTCAGATGCCACATTCTGAATCTCGGGGTTAGAATCTTTCATCATGTTGAATTCATCGATCTGTGAGAAGAGCTCTTCATCGGAGAAACGGCTGTAGTTACCGTCTGTGACAGTTTCCTGGTCGATCTCATCGCTGGCGACCCAATTCCAGTAGGTCCACGGTGTGGTACTTCTTGAGGAGGCGAAGTTGTTGATACACATGTCGAATTCGCCGCCCTGCATCAGATCCATGTAGATGGAGTAGTCGGGGAAGCTCGGTTCTGCTTTTATGCCGACTTCTCTCAGATTTGTTGCAATGATCTTGATGGATTCCATCCAATCGGTCCAACCGTTGGGAACGATGATCTCGAAGTCCATCGGATTACCGTCTTTGTCTTCTCTGAACCCGTCTCCATCGACATCAACAAAGCCGTTCTCGTCGAGCAGCGCAATGGCCTTCTCTTTGTCAAATGAGAAACCGTATTCGTCTGCCACTTCTTCGTCGTAGTACTTCATCCAGGCCTCACCGAACAGACCGGCCGGGTTGGATACTCTGACCTGATTCTCAAAGACTCTGTTTGCAATGATCTGCGGATTGATGGCAAAGGCAACCGCTCTTCGGAACGCCGTATCCTTCATGGCCCCTTTTGTGGTATTGAGGAATAGCGCCGCGGTGTTCTCCGAAAGCATGTAAGGAGCATCTTCGTACCAAGTTGTCAGATTGTATACATCCTTGATCTTCGGAACACCGGGAATGAAGAAGTTACTCAGGTCGAGCTCTCTCTTCATCAACATACCAAGTGCCACGTTGTTACCGGAGATAACCAGGTTGACGAGGTTCTTGGGTGTCGGTTTGCCGAATACATCGATACCCCACCAGTTATCGTTTCTGACCCAGATCATTCTGTCTGATCCGGTATCTTCGTACATATAAGGACCTGTTCCTACAGGAGGCTCATTTGCCGTTGTCAGGAGTTCATCGGAGGGGATCTCGCTCCAGATATGCTCCGGAATGATCCTCTGATCGTAGAGGATGAGTTTCCACTCCTGGTAGCGTACATTGTCCCCGAAGACAAATCTCAGTTTGTGCGGGTTGAGGATCTCAATCCGGTTGAGCCATGTCCATATGTTTGAATAATGGAGATCATTATCTTTTGCGATCTCAAATGTGAACTTGACATCTTCCGCGTCAAAGTCCTGTCCGTCAGTCCATTTGATGCCCTTGCGCAGTTCAACCTCATAAACGTCATTTGTGACCCATTCGCCCTTTTTGGCAAGCCAGGGTTCAAATTCGTCGTTTAAAGGATAGTAATGGAACAGATACTCGTAAACCAGTCCGCCGGTTCCTGTCACTTCGCCCCAGGGGGTTAAAGGATTCCAGTTGGAGGGAGCTCCCCACATACCGCCGCCGTAAACGAGCGTCTCGGAACGTTCGTAGCCTAAAGAAACTGTTGCCAATAAGAGTACCAAAGCTAATACCATCAAAATTTTCCAGTGAGCTTTCATACAAACACCTCTTCTTAAGATTTTTACAACACTTTTCATACTCACCCATAAACGCTCAACGCATGAAAATGTTGTTGTGCATTTTCAGGATAATATGAAACAGGATACATTGAAAATCCGGAGAAATCGGAATAACTCCGATTATATCCAAATAATTCGGATTGTGTATCCTGAGCTACCTTATGTATATCGTTTCAGAAAAAAAGAGGGATGTTTCATGAGGAAAAGGGGAACGGAGTGACACCCTGCACAGTGTCAGTTCGTTCCCCTTTTTTCGGCCGATTCTTGTCGACGTTATTGATATTCAAAGATGAGTTTGTTCATGAGGATAGCGTTTTGATTGTAAGTGTTTTGTGAAACAGGGCGAGAGTTTTCATCATACTCAACAATATTGTAGGCCGCTATCTCTCCGTTTTCATAATACGTCGTCTTTTTCGGTTGGCCGTTTTCAAAGGTAACAGCGGATCGGGCGATCAACTCACCGTCACTGTTGTAGGTTCTTGTTTCAATAATCCGCCCCTCCGAATCAAAACGATTCTCAGTCCGTGTCTTCAAAACGGTGTTCTCATAGCGTTTGATGTTTGCAGGCTCTTTTTCGGACTTAGCGTTGTTGTATTCGAGCAACTGATAGCCCGTTATCTCATTATCTGCTGAATAGCTCAGGATTCTGATCAGGCGCCCCGCTTCATCGCGTTTGAACTGATTCTTTGTGACCAGCGAGCCGTCCCGGTAAATCATCTGCTCTTCGAGTTTCCCGTCTTCATTGTATTGGCTGACGGTTCTCTCAGCGGTATTCCCGTTTGGCAACACCACTTTTTCCTCGACGGGGAGGCCATCATCGTTGTATCTGTAGTCGATGGTGTACAGTTCCCTGTCTTCACGCAGGGCTTTGATCCGTTTGAGTCTTTTCTTCTCCTCTGCGGGTTCTACAGACTCTACTTCCTCTTCCGGTTCCATCATGTCCGGTTTAATGTCTTCTTTGGTATCAGAAGTCTTTGAAGCTGACTTTTCGTCTTTCTCCTCTTCCTTAACCGACACGATACGGGTCTCTGTAGCCTCTTGCTGTTCCTTTATAGGGATTGGGGTATAGGTTCCGGTTGCTTCAACTGCTGGTTTTTCGGCTTTCATGAGACGTGATTTCAAGGTGTTGATCTCAGAAATCAGAAAGTTCTCACGTTTTGAGAACATCTCTTTGAGTTCTCCTATCCGTGTGTTCAACGTCTGAATCTCATGGTTCATGAGTTCTATCTCGTTCTTCGAACTCTTCAGGGCATCTCTGAGATCCTTGTTCTCTCTTGCCTGCTTGTCCAACGCCTTTTGTTTCTCTTCAAGATCTGTAACGTGTTTCATATTAATTGATGCAATCTCATCCTTTTGATCGTCTAACGTCTGCCTGTTTGTTTCAAAGATTTGTTGATAGCGATCGATGACCTTTTTCTGATTGTCGACAATCCCTGCCCTGAATTCGGCCAGACCACGGTACTTCTCAAGCCTTGCCTCGAGTGTTTCGATCTCATCGAGCAGACGGTTAATCCGTCTTTCCCGGGCTTTGCAGTTCTCAAGGGCTGAGGAAAGCTCAGTGAGCAATTCTTTGTTTCTCTCCTCAAGGATTCCAATGCGCTTTTTCAATTCATCGGCATCGTCATCCTTTGTCGGGTCAACTGTCTTTTGAGTCTCATCCACATCAGGGGAAAATATCAGTTCTAACACGAGGTTGGTGTTCTTGTACGGACTGATACTAAACCGATCTCCGCTGATGGTATACTCCGTTGACAATTTAAAAACATCCGATTCAACGATTTTGAGCATATCCCCGATGTAGGCCTCATCAAATCCGCTTTTACGCATGACCTTTTCGATATTCTCCCTGTAAGGCTTTTCCGGAATATCCGCCGGCTTCCTTTTCAACTTCGAAAAGACAATCAACTTGTTCTGTGAAGGAACAAGACTGACCAGGTTCTGATACTCAAAAGCAAGCACAACAAAGAGTGTTTCATCCTCGCTTTGAATATTGTAGCCGTTCCGGCTCCAGGCGGTTTCTACTTGACCGGCTCTGAAATCCGGATTGTCTGTTTCGGGATTGGCAAACCCTTGCAAACCCGGTAAGACAAGAAAGAAAAGGGTTCCCAACAAAACGATTTTACATCTCAAGTCGATTCTCTTAGCCATTGTTCCAGTGGATGATCTTTTCAAGCGGTCGCTTGGGAACGTGGTATTTGCCATTCTCTCTCTCGTATTTGACCGTTTCATCGCTGTCGTAAACTTCCGATTCCTCACCCCTGTATCCCAGGGCAACCACCGTGTCTATTATACAGTCTTCAGGAACCGCCAGGATCTCACGGGCCCTTTCACGATCCACACTCCCGATCCAGCAACTGCCAATCCCTTTGTCATGGGCGAGAAGCATTATGTTCTCGGCTGCCGCTCCAGAGTCATGCCCGCTGTAAGTGGTCTTTCGTTCCTTTCTGATGAGGATGACAATATAGGCAACCGGCCTTTCATCGCTTTCGGGGGTTCCGTCTTTGATGTATCCGGCCCATTTCAGTGTCTTGAACAGGCCGTCCTTAAAGGGTTCCTCGTCCACAACCACGTATTCCAATGGCTGCATGTTGGCTGCCGACGGGGCAAGCCTCGCCGCATTGACCAGCTCTTTCAACACCTCCCTCGGAATCTCCTTCTGCTGATACTTCCTGATCGTTCTTCTGCCCTCTATTGTTTGCTTAGTTTCCATGATTGTCGCCTCCCGTTTCTATTTTTCGGTCTGTCTTCAATGCCTTCAGTACAATATATTTCGCGTCGCCATTGTCAATATCAATCTCGAGTTCGAACGAAAAGAGATGCCCCGCTTCCACAACCTCCTTAGAACAGGTCTCAACCGTCCGGATCAAGGCCTTTTCATTATCCAGCAACATGTATTCGACACAGAGCGTCTTCTCTTCAAGCGTTGTATTCATCAGGGTTCCCCTGAGAACCACAAACCCGTTGGCACTTCTGAATGAATCCGACTCCAGCAGGGCCAGCCCGTTTTCGCCGTTGTATTTTTGAAAATCAACCATGTCATACCAGTCAATCTCCGAGTGATAGAACCATGAATGATCGTCGAAGAGGACGATCACCCGGTCCTCATGCGGATAGACCATCATAATCCCCTCGGAGAAGACCGGCCCGGCGATCAGAATACAGATGATGAGGAAAAGCAGTCTTCTTCTCATTCCACGGTCACACTCTTGGCCAGATTTCTCGGCTTGTCGACATCCAGCCCCCGCATGTCCGCAATATGATAGGCAAAGAGCTGGATATACGGGGCACACATCAGCGGCAGCAGATGGTTTGAAACGGGCGGGATCATGATGGCATCGTCACAAATCCTCGCGGCTTCTTCGTTGTCCCGGGTTGTCAGACAGATACATCGGGCATTTCGGGTCTGCGTTTCAATCATGTTGCTCTTCATCTTCTCATAGAGTTCATCCTTTGGAATCACCGTGAAGACCGGGAACTCCTCGTCGAGAAGTGCGATAGGGCCGTGCTTGAGCTCGCCTCCGGCATAACTGGTGGCATTGATGTAGGATATCTCCTTCAATTTCAACGCCCCCTCCATCGCCGTTGGATAATTACGCCGTCTGCCGATATACATAAAATGCAGATAATGGGCATACTTCTTGGCCAGTTCCTTAATCGCCTCAGAATCCCTGAGGGCCGTTCTGTAGAGATCACTCATTGATGAGAGGTCCGAATAAAATGCCTCGTCGACTGCCACATCGTTGAGCTGGCAGATATGGGCCCCGATAAGGTACAGCACAAGGAGCTGACCCACATAGGCCTTTGTTGAGGCAACCCCGATCTCGGGCCCCGCATTGATGAAGACGGTTTTGTCCGCCTCGCGTGTAATCGTGGAGCCGACGACATTGGATATCGCCAAAGTCCTGCCGCCGAACTTTTTCACAACACGCAGACTCTCCAGCGTGTCAGTCGTTTCACCGGACTGGGAGATAAAGATGAAGAGTTCATCATCTTCGGGCCAGTGTCTGGAATATCGGAACTCAGAAGAGATCTCAACCTCCACATCAATGGGCAGAAAGGCGTTGAGAAAGTATTTGAAGACGAGGCCGGAATGATAGCTCGTCCCGGCGGCAACGACCTTGATCTTTTTCAACTTCGTTAAAAAGTCCGCCCAGTCGGCCAGTTCCTCCAGTTTCACCCGGTTATCACTGAGCCTGCCTGTCAGGGCCTTTGTGATGATCCCGGGCTCCTCAAACATCTCCTTTTCCATGAAGAATTTGTAACCCGATTTCTCAGCGGCTGCCTCCTCCCAATCGATGGTCTTTGTATGTCTGATCAGGGTATCGCCTTTATCATTCTCAAAACGGATCGCGTTCAGATCAACCTCGATGATATCCCCGTCCTCGACAAAGTACATGTCTTTTGTATAGCGGAGTATCGGTGTGATGTCAGAGGCGATGATCCCACCCGAATCAACCTTCCCGATGACAAGAGGGCTTCCCTCTCTGGCGGCAACAAGACGGTCGGGCTGGTCGGCATGGACAACACCGATGGCATAGGCACCCCGGAGTTGTTTTATCGCCATTTTAACGGCCTCGAGCAGATCGCCGCCATAGTACTCTTCTATGAGATGGGCGACCAGTTCCGTGTCCGTGTCCGATTCAATCCGGTGCCCGGAGGCGGTCAGCTCCGAACGCAACTCGCTGAAATTCTCTATGATGCCGTTATGCACAACGGCAATCTTACCGGTGCAATCCGTGTGCGGATGGGCATTCAGATTGTTGGGGTTGCCGTGTGTGGCCCACCTTGTGTGAGCGATCCCCACGTTGATGAAGGTCTTTTTTTTATCCTTGTACATCTCATCCAGAACGCTGACACGCCCCGACTTTTTGGCCACCTCGACCCGGCCTCTTGAAACGTATGCGATCCCGGCTGAATCATACCCCCTGTATTCCAACTTTTTCAGCCCGTCAATCAGCTCTCCGAGCCGATGCTCCTTACCCACAAATCCAAAGATTCCACACATTCGCTATCCCTCCATTGTTATCGGATGATTTCTATCTCGGTGTTTAGTTCGATTCCTGCTTCTTTCAAGACCCGGGCCTTTATTATCCCGATCAGTGCCTCTACATCCTCTGCGGTGGCGTTGCCCTTGTTGATGATAAATCCCGCATGTTTTTCCGACACACAGGCATCCCCCACGCAACAACCTTTTAATCCGAGCCGATCAATGATTGCGGCGGGATGAATATCGGCCCCGGGCTTTTTAAAGACACTTCCCGCACTCGGATAGTCAAGGGGCTGGCTCTTCTTCCGTCTTTTTAGTAAGTCAGCGGTTCGTTGCCTTATCTTTTCCGGTTCATCGCTTGTCAGCTTTAGTCGTGCCGAGAGGATGATCAAGGGGCTTTCTGAAACGGCTTCAGAGAAGACGAAGAGGCTCTTCCGGTAGGCAAAACGACATTCCGCATTACTCAGATGATAAACCTTATCGGTGAGCGGGTCGTAGGCGTTGATCGTCTCAACAATATTCGCCATCTCTCCCCCATAAGCCCCGGCATTCATCCGCAGCGCTCCACCGAGACTTCCCGGAATCCCCCCGGCGAACTCAAGTCCGGTCAAACCGCTTTTTGCGGCAAAGCCGGCCAGCTCGCTTAATGCGGCACCGCTACTTGCCGTGATAAAGGTCTCGTCTCCTTCCCCCTTTGCAATTGCGTATGCAACCAGGCCGCCGGTGCTAACAACCGTGTCAAATAATGGATCATCGGGAAAGAGGATATTGCTACCCTTTCCGATGAGTTTGTATTGCCGGTTATCGCCCGAAAGTTCTCGAAGACATTTCTTTAATTCAGATTCATTATCGGGAATCATGAAAGCAGTGACCTTTCCCCCAATCTGAAATGAAGAATGCAATGAAAGCGGTTCATCTTCCAAGATAGTCAAAATGCTTCCCCTGATACGTGTCTTTGTCCTTCATTGCCTGCTCGATCGCCTGGATGATCCGGATCTTGGGCAATCCCCAATTGCCGTATGCCCCTTCATGGGGCGGGTCTGAGACCAGCCGCTGGATGACAATCGACGGGTCGAGATGCTCGAGAAAGAGCACAGTTCTTTCCACAAAATCCTTTAACCCGAGTCGTTCATAACGCCCCTCTTGAATCCGTCTATCGAGCTCTGTGCCTTCTACAACATACAGAGAATGAAGTTTAACCCCCTCCACTCCCAGTGCGCTCAATATGCGGGCCGATTCAACAAGGTCGTCCTTCGAATCCTGCGGGAGATCCGTTATCATATGGGCAACCACTTCTATTCCCCTTTTACGCGTTCTTATAACAGCATCGATGAAATCGGCCAGTGTGTGGCCCCGGTTCAGATCGACCAGTGTTGACCTCTTCGTTGACTGAAGACCGAGTTCAACCAACAGGTCAGCTCTGGTGCTGTATGATGTGATGAGGTCGAGTTTCTCCTCCTCAACACAGTCCGGCCGGGTGGCGATATCAAAGATGACGATTCTCGGATCGACGAAGAGTCTGTCATAGATGCTCCTGAGTTTTTCAACACTGCCGTATGTATTGGTGTACGATTGAAGATAGACTGCAAAGAGGATATCTTTGCCGTAACGGTTCTGAGTCCGGTTAATCATTTCCCGGATCTGTTCTTCATAATCAACATCCGGTTCAACAGCAGCAAAACCGCTCCCCGTTGGATCACAGAATATGCACCCGGATGGTTCTTCGCCTCCCTTTCTGTTTGGACAACCCAGTCCGGCAGAGACGGGAAGCCTCTGTACCCGTTTTTTATACCGGTTCTTCCAATAGGTACTGAGCGCGTTGTAACGTTTCAAATCTCGATCACACTCTCGTTGACATATTTCTCCCTTTTGAAAAACCGTTCAATCTGCGTCTTCATCTGTTCAAGAACGGTTTCATCACCACTTTCGAGAAGAAAAACCCAGTCGGATTTGAACCAGGACTCAAGAAAACGTCCCTTCTCTGAAATCTCATAGGTTCCTCCGTACAAAGGAAAAGATGTTAACAGAGATTTCATGCCGGCATCGTTCTCCCTGGCATAGTGACGCCAAACACGGTAACTTGTTAAAACGGAATCCGTCTTGGCGGCAACGATTCTCGCGGTTCTGTTCTCGGGAGCGTTTTCCCTTTCATCTGCGTACTGTATCGATACGATATTCCCCTCCAGACTGTCGTTGTCGAGCAAGATTCCCGGAGTGGTAAAGGCATATTCGGACTTTTCAAACCCGTTCAATCTGAACTCGATCAACCTTGAAACGGGAAAATCATCGTCTTCAGGGATATCACCGCATCCTGTCAGGACCAATAAACCCGCAATCAACAGCATCGTTATCAATAAGGTCTTTTTCATACCTGTTTTCATATCATCACCGTTCTTTATGACTCATAATTATACTGTGGTATCACGAAAAATCTAATGGCGGCTCTCTTTCCTTCAAGCACAACTAAAGTTCACAGCCGTTCTTATCTTCAGTCCCTGTAGAGTTTGTCCACAAGGAAACCGGACCAGTTCTCCATGTCTTTCACAAGGGGCTTCAACTGCGAGGGTTCCTCCCAGGAACAGGCGAATTTATCCGGCTCGTTGAGCCCGAAGAAATCCACTGTCACTGAATAGGCATGTCCCATATGGACTTTGCCGACCGGGGTGGTATCATCATATATGATCCCTTGAAATCGGGGAGTCTCGAGAAGTGTGACATTCACCTCTTCCTGAATTTCACGTTTCATCCCCTCTTTCAGCGCTTCAACGGGTATTTCACTGTCGGTTGAATTCACATGCCCCCCAATACCGAGACTCAGTTTGTTGTGCAGTCTCTTTTCGCTCTGGGTCGTCAGCCTTTTCAAGACCAGGACTTTCCCCTTTGAATCCTTCATCAGAATATAGGGGATCACCTGCTTATAACCGGGATTCGTTTCCATCTCAGTCCTCGGTTTGAAGCATCCTCTCTCTTGTATCACCTTGAAGGCCTTCTCTTTATTGACGCTTATCAGCCCTCTTTTATTGTCAATAAGTTCCATCAAAGCCTGTTCGGGTATCACCAGTATCTGCTCATCCATCATCAACGGTCATCCTCTTTTTTCAGAAAGAACTGCATCTCGACGATCACGCCTTTCTCAGCCTCGGAGACAATCACCATCTTGTCCGAATACCGATGCATATTGGGCAACCCCATTCCGGCCCCGAAGCCCATCTCTCTGATCTGGTCGGTCGCCGTCGAAAATCCCTCTTCCATCGCCATCTGCACATCCGATATTCCCTTGCCGTGATCTTCAACCCTCACCCGGATGGAGTCCGGGTAGAGGAAACAGTAGATCGTTCCCGAACTCGAGCTGTGGATGACCACATTTGTTTCAGCTTCATAGGTGGCGATCGCTATCTTTCTGGCAATATCCTCGTTCACATCTTTTTTCAGCAGGAAATCCTTTAGCCTTGCCGCCCCGACACCGGAGAGACTGACATCGACGTAATCAACTGGAAAGACAAAATCCGCCCCTGATTTGTTGATCTCCTCACCGGTTATCAGAGACCGATTGAGTTTATCCCCGTCGAGCACATCCGAGCGCCGTTTGTCGCGAACATAAAGAACTCTGAACTTCTCGAGTATTCCCCTCAGGATATCCTCTTTGGTGATGATGCCGATCAACAGGTTGTCCTTGTCAACCACGGGAAAACGGCCGTACCCGTATCGGGTGAACTGTTCGAAGACCTTCGGCAGTTTGGCGTCGGGCGAGACCGTCCGGAGATTGGTGCTCATGAATTCCGAAACAGGCTGTGCAATCGTGTTGTTTTCAAGGCTCTTGATGATATCCTCGATACTGACAAGACCGACCAGTTTTCCATCATCGATAACAGGGAGACCCGAGATCTTCTTCAGTCTCATCAACTCTTTCGCCTGTTCCATCGTTCTGCCGGAAGATATTGAGATCACGTTGCGTATCATGATATCCTCAGCAATTAAATCTTTAAACAACAGTTGCATCTGATCGATAAGACCATCGATTGTGGCTTTCATCTACATCATCTCCCGGTTTTTTAAAGTGTGTTGATACTCTTCATCTTTTTCTCATATAGTATGCCGCATGCAGAGTACATTGCTACTGGTGAGTGAAGCAGCGGGATACCGAAGAGTTTTGCAGCCTCGATTGTCGCATCGGGGACCTGTTTTTTGCGGACAATGACCAGTGCCGATATACTGACAATGCTCGCCGTCCGGACAACCTGGGCGGTATTTAGCCCTGTTATGAGCAGCATGCCGGGTTTTGCGAATGCCAGCACATCGCTCATCATATCCGCCGCCCCCGCTCTTTCAATATCCAGATCGTTCTTCTTCTCTTCGCCCACCAGTATCTTTGCTTCGAGTAATTCTGCCACCTCTGCTAATTTCATCAAATCACTCTCCCTTTATAAAGGACTTTTATTCTTTCTGTCAATCGTTATCATATACTGTCACTCCCCCAGAAGATCACCGGTATAACGGTATTCGAGAAATGCCTTGTATGTGGCGGGACAGGTCTGCTCAAAGATTCCGGCAATTCTCCTTGCGTATTGCTGAATCTCCCACTGGGCATGCGAATCTGCGCGGAGATTAATGAAGTTCATGAGGCTCCTCGCGTTGATTGTCCAGTACCATTGGGTGTAGATGTTGACGGGCAGGACCATTCTGGCCATCTCCTTTGCCACACCGTCTTCCAGCAGTCGATGATAGGTCTTGTATGCATCTTCTGTTTGTTGTTGTAATAGTTGCAGGCTCTCCGGTTCGAGCTCTCTCTCTGAATCCGTCTGACTACCCTGTTTGTTCACTTGATCCTGAACTCTCAGTTCTTCGGGGATATAAAACTCATGCTTGATCACCGAGTAGCGGCCCGATATCTCGTTGAAACTGGAAATCCGGTGTCTGAACCACTGCCGGGCAATGAACATCGGCGCTTTGACCCGGAAGGTGAAGACGATGTGCTCAAACGGGGATTCGTGTCCGTTTTCCATGAGATACGCAATGAGTTTTCTGTCTTTCTTTTCTGACTTCAGCCCCTTTTGAAAAGAGACCCTTGCGGCCTGCACAGCTCTTTTGTCACCGCCCATCATATCGACCAGCTCAACAAAGCCTTTATCCAGAATGCTGTATTGTTTTTTGTCAATTGTTTCTGCCATTCATTTCACTCCTGTTCGATCAGCGGATTTTTCCCGAGTACTATTTTAAAAATCGGTTGCTTCCAGCCAGTTCTTAAAGTTCTCCAGGCTCTTCTCAGCGATGAGCTTTCGCTTCCGTTTCTTTTTCATCTTCCCCCGGATCTTCTTCAATTCGGCCTTTATACCGAGCTCGTCGTTGTTAATGAGGCCGAAGTTCGCATACATCGGATGAAGCTTCTCAGCCGTTGTACAATAATCAAAGAGTCCGCGCAGTATGCTGGTCCGGGGCAGGTTGATGGGGTTTTTGCCTTCAAGCTCTCTGGCGATGTTGATGCCGGCATAGAGCCCGGAGGCAACGCTCTCCATATAGCCTTCAACGCCCGTGATCTGTCCGGCAAAGGTGATATGCTCGCACCCCTTGACTCTGAAACGGCTGTCGAGCAGTTTCGGGCTGTTGATATAGGTGTTTTTGTGCATCACGCCGTATCGCAAGATCTCAGCGCTTCCCAGCCCCGGGATTAATCGGATGATCCGTTTCTGCTCCCCCCACTTCAACCGGGTCTGAAATCCGACGATATTGTACATACGCCCCTCAAGATCCTCTTTCCTCAACTGGACAACAGCATAGGGCCGCTCTGAGGTGTGGGGGTTAATCAATCCCACCGGCTTCAGCGGGCCGAACCGCATCGCATCCTCGCCGTTTTTTGCGATCTCCTCGATGGGCTGGCATCTTTCAAAGAGTTTCTTCTTCTCAAAGGCCTTCTCCTCTATCGTCTCGGCCTCGATCAGAGCGTTGCGAAAGCGACGGTATTCCTCCTGGTTCATGGGGCAGTTGATATAACTTCCCGTTTTCAGCTCTCCTGTTTCAGTCTCCTGTTCGTATCGGTCGGCCAGAAAGGCCTTTCCCATATCAATCGAGTCGGTATCGACTATCGGAGCCACGGCATCAAAAAAGTAGAGATCGTCTGTCTCCAGCGTCTCTTTAATCGCGTGCATCAACGCCCCTGAGGTCAGCGGTCCCGTTGCGACAACCGTTCTCTCTGCGTCTTTTTCGATGGTTTCGAAAGAAGTGATCTCTTGTCGGACAACATCAACCCGCTTCTGCAACGCTTCAGTCACTTTTTGTGCAAAGCGCTCTCTGTCTACTGCCAGGGCGTTTCCCGCTTCTATACGGGTGTTATCGGCGATTTCCAGAAGCCTAGAACCAAGGAGTCTGAGTTCCTCTTTCAAGAGACCTGAGGCAGTTGTAATCGCCTCGGATTTCAAGGAATTGGAGCAAACGAGCTCTGCCAAAAGGGATGTCTTGTGGACAGGGGTGTCCTTCCCGGGTCTCATCTCATATAATGTGCAGGGGAACCCTCTTTCCGATAAATAAAAGGCACATTCAGAACCGGCGAGTCCTCCGCCGATGATATGGATCCGTTCAGGCATTCTTTTTCTCCTGAAAATGCTTTTTCAAATGGAGCAGATTCCCCTTATCCGCCTTTTTAAACTTGATCTCATCCATAATGCTCTTGATGAGATACACCCCCAGGCCATGCTCTTTGACATCTTCAAGATTGCGTGAGGCAATCTTTTCAAGCTTAACGGGCTCTCCATAATCCTGTATCTCAAAAACACAGGATCGTTCCTCCTGATTCCAAAAAAGCCTTATGACGATAACCTCATCTTCTCTGTAATTGTAGGTGTGTTCGATCACATTGGCAACCGCTTCGTTGATCGCCAGTTCTGTATCAAAGATCTCCGAATCCGAGGCCTTTTTCATCTTCAGAAAGACCTTAATCGCCGAGCGAACGACCCTGATATTATCCACTTTTGCTTCAAACTCAAAGATAAATTGTTCAACAACCATGGTTCCCTCCATTTGCTAAACACGGTTTCGTATATAATAAAAGATATACTCCTGTATGTAACCACAGTAATCTCCGAAAATCCGCTGTCCCTCAACCATCAGTTTCTCCGAATTCCCGGACTTTGAAAAGAACTCTTCCATAAACCTTGAAATCCAGACATCCACTGGAAAAGCCCTGAAATCCTCAAGACCGAAGAGGGCAACACAGTTGGCAACTTTGAACCCGATTCCGGGAAATGCCGTTAAAAACCTGAGTTTCTTCTCAAGTTTCTGGTTCTTCAACTGGTACAGTTGATTGATATCCATCTCTTCCACCAGCTGTCTCAACCACTTTGACCGGTATCCGAAACGGAGCTTTCTGTAGTCTTCCTCTTTTATACCGGCGAGCTGTTCTCTCGTGGGAAAGAGATAATAATCGTTGTAATCCATCGAGACCTTGTTGTCTTTAAAAAGACTGCAAAGCGATTCTATCCGCTTCTTGATCGTTGTGATATTCATCTGCGTTGACAGGAGATACTCCACAACCATCTCCCAGGGATCCTGACGCAGCAGCCTTATGCCGGTGTCGGGATCGACTATCTTGTCGTATTCTTTGACAAAATGCTCATATCCCCTCTTTAATGCGTTCATTCCGGAAGCCTTGATGGCCCCCAGCGAGTCGTTCAAACCGAGATATTCCTTAACGCCTTCGGCCAGCTCCTGTTGCCGGAATTCAGGAGATATCGATTTTATTGTTATCGTCCTGTTCTCATCCTTTGGAATAAGGACAACGGGCTGTCTGTTGACGACCCCGTGCCATTCTCCGTTTATTTTGTTCCATCTGAACGTCTGCCCGCAGTTCAACGTGTTGTTAAGATCAAGCGGAACATGGAGCGTGATCTCATCCCGGTAGATCCTGCTCAATCTATTTCAACCTCTCTTTTTTGGCCCCGTTTCTGATTGAATGGAGGCATCCGCAATATTTCTGGCGGTACAACCCGTATTTCTGCGA
>CAZVWW010000001.1:19711-65233 GCA_964631265.1 uncultured Thermotogaceae bacterium | reverse complement strand
GACCTCGTGAAAAAACTCGATGTCAACACAAAATCCGTTACGCTCTCAAAAGCTGAAGTGGATTTTGTTAAAAATCTTATTGCCAGTCTAAACAAAGCCATAGACTCTAAAAATCAGGAAGTTTCTAATCCACATGATCAAATGAGCGCAAAAGAGAATCATCAACTTTTATCGGATTCTGAAAAAGCAGTTTATAAAACACTTATAACGAAGCTCAGCCAGACAAATGGCAACCTTAAAATCACTTCGGATGAGGCTTCAGTTTTAAAGAAGATCCTGAACAGCCTGGATGCCATTAACTTTAATCAAAGTAAACCGAACAAACTTGTTTATATCGACAAAGACACAATGACTAATAATCAGAATGAATTCAGCAATAAAAACCAGGTCCCGGGAAACGCAAGAGAGCAGGGGTTTCAAACAACCAATAATGGAAAGGGGAGTGAAAACACTTCCTTTGTTAAATCAAACGGTAAAGCGCTTAATATCCCACTCACCAATGAACAAAGAGAGACATTGAACAACTTGTATGAAAAGATGGGTATCAAGTCTCTCAGTCCTTCAGATGTGGAAAATAAGAGCAATATCGGGCAGCTTTTAAAACATCTTGGAATTAACAACTACAACAACATGAGTGACAAGACATTGGCCTATAATAAAGAGAGCACCACACAGTTGAAAGAGATGTTGCAAACGCTCCTCTCAAAACCCGGAGAGATGCAAAATGTCCTAAAAGATCTTGACCGGGCTACTCTGCTAAAATTGTTCTCCAGCCAAACAGGGGGAACCGCGGAAAGCCGGATTGCCGAACTGATCAATAATCCAAAAATCGATACCCGAACAAAGCATATTCTAACCGTAATGAAAGACATCATCTCAACAAAAACTGAAACCCTATCTGAAACAGCCCCCAAAATGGAGAGCGACGCCATTTTGAAAAGCCTTCAGTTTTCCAGAGTCAAACAACTGCCACTGGTGAAAATGGAAAACTCGAACTTCACCAGCCAGCTGCAGAAAATGGGAATCAGTCAACAGGACGCTGAAAGGATTGCAAATGATATTATCAATCTCACATCAAAAACACTTAAAGAGCCCAAACTGGCCAATGTGCTATTCCCGGCAACCTTGAAAAAATATCTCAATCAGGAAATTCCCCGTTTGGCCATTCAACAGAACCAGGGCGGAGAGAAAAATAACGAACAGGCGATGAATTTAATCAACCGGTTCTCACAAAAGATGTTCATGATGCTCCGGGGCGAGTTAATGAAGGCCGGTTACAGCAGACAGAGTCAGCTCCAAAATCAGACCGAAACAATGGGTAAAACACCACTCAACACTATGGAAAGACCCGTACAGGATAACCCCGCCCCGACTCAAAAACACACCAATTACAGACAGATAGGCGAACAGGGCGCTAAAACCACCCCGCCAGAAACGACAGGATCAACAAAAACCGGCAATGCTCTGGAGCAGTCGGCAAGTTCACAGACAAACGTCACAAAAGCGGATATCATGAGCGCCGACAAACTCTTAAAACTCCTGAATTTTACCTCAGAGAAGAATGATTTTAATCCGGTCTTCTCTGCTGTGATCAATTTCAACCAACAGCACTTCTCCGTGAACATGCAGAAAAACGAAGTTGAAACAAACGGTTATAACAAAGAGGATATGTACAGGGTCTTGATTGAAACAAACACACAAAGATTTGGAACAGTCTATGTTGATACCGTTGCAATGAACAAAAACCTTGACATCTATCTGTATGCCGGAAAAGAATACACGAAAGAATTCACAAACCACTCTTCCGCCCTGATAAACCGAATTAAGGAAGCCGGATTCTCAGTGAGAAGCCTCCTGATAAGAGACAAGGTCGAACACAACGATATACTCAAAACAAAGGCTGAACTCATGCAAAAAAAGGAAGAGAAGAAAGGATTTTTTAAACTGGCATGAAGAATTTAAAAGACCAGAACAACCGACGTGTTAAAAGTGATGAAGTTGAAGAAGCAGCTGCATTAAAATACGATCCGGATGAAGGCCCCATCCCGAAAGTTGTCGCTCAGGCAAAAGGGGAACTGGCAAGAAGAATCGTTGAGATTGCTGTTGAGAACGATATACCGATCTATTCCGATGAAAGGTTGGTTGAAAAACTCCTTGAGCTCGATTACTTTTCGGAAATCCCTCCGGAACTTTACAAGGCCGTAGCTGAAGTAATTGTCTATGTCTACCAGGTAGGTGGATTTAAACAATAACATAAGGGGGCAACAATGACAAAAGACATATTCTCTGATTACGATTCTGCCGTTGATTTTCTATTTAATTCGAGACCGCACGGAACCATCAAACTGGGGCTGGAAAGAATAAAGAAGCTGCTGAGCTTTCTCGATAACCCGCAGCAAACGTTTCAATCCATACAAACTGCCGGCACAAACGGTAAGGGATCCGTTACCAGGACATTGTCCACCCTTATGAACACCGCGGGATTTAAAACAGGTGCCAATTACTCCCCGCATCTAACAAGATTCAACGAAAGAATAACGATTGATAACAAAGAAATATCCAATAACGAAGTCGTGAGAGCCGTTAACCGGATCCACCCCGCCGTAACAAAGATGGATAATATCTCTGAGGAAATGAGACCGAGTTTTTTTGAGTGTGTGACCGCACTTGCCTTTCAGTTCTTTAAGTCGAAAAAAGTTGATGCCGCAGCTGTTGAAGTCGGGCTCGGAGGAAGACTGGATGCCACAACAGCCCTGTCCCCTATAATCACGGTTATAACAAGTATCGGTCTTGATCACACAAAAACATTGGGCGACACCATCGAAAAGATCGCCTATGAAAAGGCCGGTATTATAAAACCGGGAACCCCGATAATATCAGGTGTTCAACAGAAAGAGGCATGTGCTGTTATTGAAGCAATTGCCAAAGAGAAAGAAGCCCCGTTCTATCAGTTGGGAAGCGATTTCAACTATACCGCAACCGGTTTTAAACCCGGTCAGAATACCATGGATTTTTTTGATCAGAGAAACAACGCGGTTCTGAAAGATGTAACCGTCAGTTTAAACGGCGAACATCAATTGGCGAATACTGCAACCGCTCTGATGGCCTATCAACTCTTTTGTGAAATAACGAGCAATCCGTTTGATGAAGGCGTGATCAGACAGGCGCTCAGTACCGTCTTCTGGCCCGGCAGATTCGAGATCATATCACACCGTGATCCACAACTACATCGCCCGCTGATCGTTGTGGATGGTGCCCACAATCAACAAGGGATTTCAGCTTTGGTGAGAAACTGGCGGCATTATTTTAAAACCAGCAGACCGGTTTTGTTAACAGCCATGCTTAGCGGAAAAGAATACGAAAAGATGGTCAAAGAGCTCTCGTCTATCTCGGGAGATGTTATTGTCACAGAACCTAAATCACCACGAAAAACAGATACGCAGTTGATTTTAAATGCTTACAAAAAATATAAGAATGATGAAGAACTAACCTATTACCCGGATCACAGAAAGGCCTGCACAAACGCTCTGTATAAGGCTGACGAAAACACCCCTCTCTTAATCACGGGATCACTTTACGCAATTGGTTATCTGAAGGAGATAATTCTAAGCATGATATGATAAAATCTAATAGTAAGCGGTAAAAACAGAAAAGGAATGATGCAACTGTGAAATGGCCAGAATCAGATTTTAATCAATTCCTTGAAGTTACGGTTAATTCATATTCTGATATCAGTAACGCCGGCTGGATAGAAGAACTCCACTACTCCATCAGATCAGGTGGCAAGCGATTCAGACCTGCCCTGCTTTATCATGCCTCACAGCCGAATCATGTTGAAAAGGAGACCGTTTTTCGTATGGCCAGTGCTGTTGAACTCCTTCATACAGCATCGTTGATCCATGATGATCTCCCTCAGATTGATGATGACGACTACAGAAGGGGCCATCCGTCACATCACAAAGTGTATGGGGAAGGCATGGCCGTTGTATCAGCCGATTATCTCTTTTTTCTTGCCTTTACTGTCCTTTCGGACATCATGAGTCCTGAACTCTCCAGGTACTTCTCACAGGTTTCGCGCGATCTTGCCTATGGAGAGGCACTTGACATCAACTATGAAGTGAGAGAGGATGTTTCTGAGAAAGAAGTCCTGAAGATGTACCGTTTAAAAACAGCCCGATTGATCGAGTTTTCAATAGCCGGCCCTGCAGTCTTGATGCAGCAGGATAAAAGACACATTGAGCTTGTGAAAAGTGCCGGTGAGGAACTCGGGATTGCCTTTCAGATAATGGATGATTTAAAAGACCGGCAGGGATCGTTGGAAGAACTCGGGAAAACACCCGGAAAAGATATCAAACACGGCAAGAAAACGCTGATTGGGAATAATCGTTTGGAGGCTTTCGAGGACCGGTTGGAAAGCAAAAAGGTGTCAATATATGAAAATCTGAGAGAGATTAAGAGGCATGATCAGACGGATTACACCCTTCTCCTGGATTTTCTGGAGGAAACATGGAACACCATCAAAAAACGTTGAATGTGAAAGGGAGAAGTCTAATTGTCTTTTTTAAAGAAGCTGCTCAGTCGACTTAAAGGTTTGAAGAACATCAAAATAAATAAAATCGTTGAATACGCTAAATCCCACAGACTCATGATGATTATTATTCTGGGGGCCGTTGTGGCGGTTGTCCTTTTGGCTGTATTCTTTCTTCCGAATCTCTTCAACGATATTAAAACCATCGGAGAAGACTCCAAGGATCAGCAATCCGTCCAGACGGATGTCAAAGATCTCTCCGTCACAATACCGGAAACTGCTTTCCCGTATCCAAAATCATTTATCATTGAAAACCTTGCAAAGGATGACCTGTACAATCAGATAAAGAGCAAAGGGAATTTCTATGGTGATATCTATGAATTGATCCCCGCTGACGGACGAAATGATCTGGCTTTAGAACCGATGACCTTGACCTACAGATTCCCAACGGAATTCTATTTCGGAAAAGAGTACAACAATGCCGAACTGCTCTATGTTGAAAACAAAGAAAATCCTGTGATAAAGGTCTTTCCGGGGGGAAACATCATCCTGAATGAGAATCAGCAACCGGTGCTCGAGACAAAGGCATTTCATGGTTCTCTGATCGGTATCAGAATTAAAAACCCGACCAAGCCTCAATGGGGGTTGAAGAAGATCATCGACAAAGAAGACACCCTTAAACCGGATATCCTGCTTGTACCGGGAATCGATACCAATTTCACAGGCTTTTTACCCAACACGATAACAAATGAAAACCCTCAAGGGGACAATCTCTGGGAGATCACTTTCCCATTACGATCCATCTGGTCTTACCGTTATCCCCTGAGCGAAACAAGAAGTCCCGATTATATGAGGGAAGCAGAAAACTACTTCAACCGTATTTCCAGGAGAAGTTATCTTCGATTCGAGGCAGAAAAACTGGCTGAGGTTATCGGCTCAAAGAACGAGGAATTTGATATCATCGCTCACGGTGTTGGTGGTCTGATCGCAAGATATGCCGTTGAGAAATTCCAACTCGAAAATGTTCGAAAAGTCGTTCTCATCTCAACCCCGAATAGCGGTACGAATATTGTCAACCCTTCGTTCTTAAACCTGTTGTACGGGAAAGATTCTCAGGTGCTTTCACAGATCTACGGGATGAACGCCGATTCAATCAGATATCTGAACCGAAACAACATGAGTTATCTCGAGAATGTCAACGTCTTCTACACAGATATCCTGCCGGACTCTGAGACTATCTCCTTACTCGAAGGAAGCTTACGCGAGGATATTGACTATTTCTTCATTGCGGGAGACAATCCCGATTTCTCTGCCGATCTTGAAGGCACACAATTTGAGAAATTTTACCCCGAAAATGCAAAGGGAAAGGGAGACGGCATCGTTTCTGTATTCAGTTCACTCTTTCCTGTTCTCAACGAGAAAAACAGTGGCTTACAGAATCTCACCTCAAGAGTATTCCCCTTCTCCTTTTTCGATATCTTTGTTCAGCAGGAAACCCTTCAGCACATCTATTCCTTTCTTGAAGAGGGGATCGAAACGGTTGAGATACCCGAATATGAGGATGATACCTTCCGTGAATGGATGTACGAGGGAAACGGTGACAACGCAACAATAACAGATGAAGACACACCGTTTTCGACTGGTAGTACATCTGCAACTGAAACTCAGACAGCAACGGATAGTCAGGCAACTCAAACCGATCTCCCAAACAGCACTACTGAGACAGCGACTGATCTCTTCGATGATTTTCAGAGCTGGAAGAGTGAAAGCTTTTCAACGCCTGCTGAAACGGATGAACAGACCACCGGCACTCAGAAAACCGGAGCGGAAGATACGGAAGCTGCTGAAAGCAGCGATACAGTAAAAGATGAAGATGAAGCAAAACCCGAAGATACCGGTGATTCACAAGAGAGCGACGATAAGGCAGGAGAAAAGGAAGTCTCAGAACCTTCTGAAACAAAAACCAGGGAGGAAAAAACCGGAGAGGTTGAAAAAGATGAGGAAACAGGGAAAAAAACCGCAACAAGTGTTGTTCCCGAAAGGTATGACCCGACTTCAGTGAACTGGTCCAAAAGGAGATTTCCCGATACTTTCGAGGATATTAACAACATGATGCTTTACAACTTTACAAAGATAAAACTCCCTCCCGACATGAACCCTTACGGACTCTCTGTTTCTTCACTTGGCAATCAAGAGGGGGAGATTGTCTACCTGTTTGATAACAAAGGCATCATCATGATGCAGAACGGGGTTTTTTCAAGATTGAGCGACAAACCGGTTCAGGCTTATTACGCTGACGGTGGCAGCCTTTATGTTGTACAAAACAACATCCTTACCAAATACACAGGAGGGCAGCCCTCAAAGATGGAGTATCTGATGTTCAACGCACCGATCATCAACATAGGTATAACCGACTCAGCAAGATATTATCTTCTCAACCAGGATGGTCTGACACTTGAAACACCACGGCATTCATTCAGCATAGACGGGCATTATGGCAAGATCATCATGCACGGGGTTTATCCCTATATCGTCACAGATGCAGCTGTTTACTTCTTCGACGGTGTTGAATGTAAAGAAATCTACAGACCTTACAGTGGCAATATTCAACTGCTTGACGGCTTGATTATGCGTGAGGCACTTTACATCCTTGCTTCGGATTATTCATTAAGAGCCATCAGTCTTGATGGAGAGAAGATGCTGCTTGACTCAACCAACAACACGGGCGGCTTTAAGCTGCTGAACAATTCTTCTGAACTCATTATAGCCGGAAGGCAGAAATTCAACATCATAGAGTATAAGGATGGAAAGATCTTCGGGAGTTATTTTAACCTGAGAGAGGGAGAAAGCATGCAGGATTCGGTCTACTATCGTGGCGGAATCCTGACACTGGTTAAGAAAAATGGTGAAATCTACCTGGAAAAGGTGGCCATAATGAAATGAAGAGGAAAACGTTTCTGATCGTTCTCTGTCTGGGGCTCGTGATCATGGGATTTGCTCAGAGCTCAGAGGATGATGCGATGTCTCTTTATTTCTCCGGCAAGAATGCGTATAATTCAGGCGATTACGAGACCGCTCAGGATCTTTTTCAAAGAGCCCTTGTTATGAACCCTGATATAGAAGCAAGAGCACAGAATATTAAATTTATGCTTGGAGTAAGTGCCTTCAACAACAGGGACTACAAGACGGCACGGGCCTATCTGGTGCTCTTTCCAAACAGTCCTATCGCGAAAGAACTGCTTTCTAAGATCGAGCAGATTGAGAGCGGGTTATCTGAGGACCATTATTATTATGAAGATTCTTTTAAAGAACAGGTAAAAACCCCCACGACCAGGACTGCGACCGAATCTACATCCACTGTTGCCGGGGAAAACGAAACGGGAGGATTAAAGACCTCTTTCCTGGTTATCATATCGGTTCTGATCGTTGCGATAGTTGTCATTTTGGAGATTAAATTGGCCTTTTTCAGCAAACTCTCCCTTAAATTGGTAGGTGTGTCACCAGAAACGGTCACATTCAATCTGAAACAGAAAGCAACGGAAACCGAAGAAGCGCCTGAAACCTCTGAAGCAATCGAGTCAGAGGAGACCAAGATTCCTGAAAAGGCAGCCAGCGAACTCCTTGATACACCATTTGACGAGGAAATTGACATAGATGAAATGGCTTCTAAAGAGATCGATGAGATCGCCCGTTTCTTTGAAGAGGAAAAAACCGGGAGCGAAGAAACCAACTCATCCCGGGACTCTGAAGAACAGAGCAGACCCGAAGAGGCGGCTGATAAAAGCGAAGAAGAGGCAAGAGAGGCCATTCTACAGTCCCTCAACGATGAGGAGGAGACAGAGGAGGAACAAAAACAGACAGAGGAAAGCGCAGAAGATACAGAGGCATCAGGAAAACCCGATTATGAACATCTTGATAACCTTCCTGAGGACTTTGATGTCAACGGTGCCATCAAAAAGGCAATGGATATCGTCGAGAAGACAAAGAGTGAAGTGGAACAAGCCGATGAAGGAGAGGACTGGAAAACGGTTGACGAGATGACAGAAGAACTTGAAGAAAAAGAGAAATACAGTATCGACTATTTTCAGGAGCTTGATGATATGAATGATGACAACCTTGAGAAGTACTACGATTTCGTTTTTGAAAAACATATGTCAAAAGATGAAGAATAATGATGAGATCAGAATCACCTCAGCAATCATGATTCCTGTTATCAACGAATCAGATGGATTACATGTTATCTTTACACGAAGAAGCAACAATCTGAGAAATCACCCCGGAGAAATATCCTTTCCCGGAGGGAGAATAGAACCCGGTGAAACGGATCTCCTTGCGGCAAAGAGAGAGACTTATGAAGAAATCGGTCTAAAAACACGGTACATTGTTGATTCGCTTGAACCCGTTATGACACTGGTTTCGGATCATCTTATAAAACCATTTATTGGTATGATGGAGAACAGACCGATCGTTTTCAATGAGGAAGTGGCAGCAGTATATTTTCCGCTTTTAAAGACTGTTATTGCCAAAAAGCCCGAGATCAAACGGTATCCGCATGGGAAGCTTTTCATTTCAAATCCGGTATGGGATTTCAAAACTTATACAGTATGGGGGGCCACCGGAAGAATCCTGTATAATTTTAAAAATTGGTTCAAGAACAATGGCAAAAGAGCCCTGATTTCGTGTTATAATTATAATGGAACATAGTTTATTGTTTTGATTACAAGTATTGTAAATCTCAAAAAGGGGCTGTCAGCTTTGATGTCAATCCGGCATATGATCTTCATGGACGAGTCATGCTGGTTTTTCTCACCTGATAAGATGTATTTCGGGTATATTGTAAGAACGGGGAAATTGAAATGCCTCAACAGAGGCGATTTTGAGTTTATAACGAAAAAAAAGTCCTTTTTTGTCAAGAGCATCAAGGGGCGTTCATCTTCAATCATCAGGCAGATCAATATCAATTCTTTTGATCCCAAAAACAAGGTTGCCTTTTTTCAATATGATGAACCAATACCATACGAAATCATTCAAATATACAAACATCGCATTATCACTCTTATCAGCAAATATGTAGAAATAAGGAAGATCATTATGGATCTCAATTCACTGCTTTATGTTCAAAAAGAGGCTTTCAACGATGAATATTTGACCTGGCTTGATGAGATCAGTAACGGTCATCAATTTGGAGACGAGCTGACAGAACACCCCAAACTGAGAACCTTCATCAATCTTTTTTCAAATGGTTATTACACAACGCTCTTTGGGCGAGCTTATAATCATGATATTGAAAATCTGATCCATGACAGTGAAAGAATCATCTTTAAACTCTATGAGATGAAATACCTCAATGATATTGGAATGGTTAAAATAATATGAGAATGGTGGGAAAATGACAAAAATCCTAAAGAACTGCTATTGCTGGGATCACGTAAAGGAAGATTTTGATTACAAATCGCTTTACATACAAGACGGTGTCTTGATAGACCCTGAAAAATCCGAGATAGAGAAAAATACGATCGAGATAGACAATCTTAAAGGCAAATACCTCTATCCGGCATTTGTTGATTCGCACCTTCATCTTCTTGGAGTAGGTTCGGAGTTACGGAACCCTCCTTTGAATGATGTAGACGCACCGGAGATTCTAAGAGAATTGATCAGAGCAGACGAGAGAGAGACAATACTGCTGAGAGGTTGGGACGAAGAGAAACTTGGTTTCATACCTGACAGAGACTTTCTCGACAATATATCCAACAAAAAGAATATTATACTGATCAGGAAATGCGGGCATATCGGTACTGTGAATACACCCGCCATTAACGCTTTCCAACTTGAAGAAACAGGTAATATTGATAACAGCGAATTATCAAGAGGATTGCTGAAGGAGAGAGGTCTGAACCAGGCTCTCGAAAAAATCGTTAATGACAAAAGGAGTATTGCCAAAAACTTAATAACAGCCGCAGAAAAGTTAAAGAAAGAGGGCATCACGTCTGTCCATAGTGATGATTATCACAGCGTCCGGTTTGATTCGCTGATCGAAATCCTTCAACGCCAGCGGGAGATCAGAATCTTTGAGAAGGTTAATCCTAATAGCATGGAAGAGCTTCAAGCAATGACAGAGAGTGGCGTATTCTCCAGTCACAATACAGAATTCCTCAGGGTGAAAAGTGTCAAGGTCTTTCTCGATGGTTCATTCGGTGGTAGAACGGCCTTGCTAACTGCCCCTTATGAAGACACCCCCACTCGCGGGATTGCTTATATGACCTCAGATGAATTTGCCGAATATGTTCATTTTTGTGAAAGAAACGAACTTCAACTGATTGCACATGTCATTGGAGACGGTGCATTAAAAATCGCGCTTGAAGGATTTGAAAAAGCAATATCCTCACAGAATCCTCTCAGGCATAGGCTTGTGCATCTTCAAATGGCCTCACGAGAGCAACTGTCATTGATTAAAAGGCTTGACTTACGAGTGAGTATACAACCCATTTTTTTCGACAGTGATTTTGATATGGGCCAACGCATCCTGGGGAAAAAACGTTTTGAAGAGATCTGCTATCCCTTCAGGAAAGCTCTTGATATGGGTATCAAGGTTTCTCTCTCAACTGATTCTCCAGTTGAAAAGACAAACCCAATCATTAACATGGTTTCAGCGTTACGATTTATGGATCTCAACAAGGCATTTTATAGTTACACCGTAGCCGGGGCCGAAGCCGCCTTTATGGAAACGGAACTTGGCCAGTTGAGACCGGGCTTTAAAGCCGATGCCTTTTTACATGAACGTAATATTTTTCAGATGAATACAGATGAGATTAGAACGACTAAACCGGAAAATGTTTTATACAACGGTCAATGGATTTTTAATTTATAATATTTCAAAGGGAGGACTTACTACATGTTAGGACTTGTTATTATTGCAGTTTTAGGCGCACTGGCATTTGCGGCCATCAACTTTGCAAGTGTCAAGAAACTTGACACCGGAACACCGTTGATGCGGGAAATTGCAGGTGCCATTCAGGAGGGGGCCGATGCCTTTATCAGGCATGAGTACAAGGCCATTTTTACATTAGCTATCTTTGTCGCCATCGTCCTGATGATACTGGTATCATGGTATACAGGAGTGGCTTTCATTTTGGGAGCTTTGATGAGCGCGACAGCGGGTTGGATTGGAATGAAAATCGCTACAATTTCCAACGTCAGGGTATCAAATACAGCCCGAAAAACCGACAGCCTTGGAAAAACGCTTAAGGTTGCCTTCAAGGGCGGCAGTGTTATGGGACTCAGCGTTGGTGGATTTGCGCTTCTCGGACTGGGCCTGCTTTACCTCGTGTTCGGAAAAATGCTCGGACAGGTGGAGACGGAGAACCTCAAGATCATTACCAACTGGATGGGGGTTAACTTCATCCCCTTCACGATGACTGTATCAGGATATGCATTGGGATGCTCCATAATCGCTATGTTTGACCGTGTGGGTGGAGGTATTTATACGAAAGCCGCAGACATGGGGGCTGACCTTGTCGGTAAGACAGAAGCGAAGATCCCCGAAGACGACCCGAGAAACCCGGCTACAATTGCTGATAATGTTGGAGACAACGTTGGAGACGTTGCCGGGCTTGGCGCTGACCTTCTCGAGAGTTATGTCGGATCTCTTATCTCGGCAATCGTATTATCGTCTTATATGTATTACACGTCAATCGATACCGGAAAGAATATCTCGGAAACCCTTGTGCAGAAATTGATCACCTATCCGATTATCTTTGCTGCGATCGGAATCATTTCCTGTATCGTCGGAATACTCTTTCTGGTTGTCAAGAGGGTATCTGAGAACCCTCATATGGAACTGAACGTTGCAACGTGGACCTCAGCCGTCCTCACCATCGTCTTTACAGGTATATTTACCTTCATGCACTTTGATGGCGAGATGTTAGAAGGCATCGGCTTTAACTCCGGTCCTCTTTCGCCCTGGCTGGCGGCTATTTTCGGCGTATTAAGTGGTATTGTGATCGGACAGCTTGCCGAGTATTTTACAAGTTACGATTACAAACCGACACAGGGCATTGCACAGGCCTCAAAGCAGGGTACAGCTCTGACGATAACACAGGGGCTCGCCATCGGGATGAAATCTACTTTCTTCCCGGTTATCATGCTGGCAACTGCAACAATCGTTGCTCATGCCTTTGCCGGATTATACGGAGTCGCAATGGCGGCCGTTGGGATGCTCTCTTTTGTTGCAGCAACCGTTTCCGTTGATACTTACGGCCCGATTGCCGATAATGCCGGTGGAATCAGTGAAATGTCTGAATTGAAACCCGGCGTGAGAGAAATCACTGACAAACTTGACTCAGTCGGAAACACAACAGCGGCTATTGGTAAGGGCTTTGCCATTGGTTCAGCTGCACTCGCCGCTCTCTCATTGTTTGCATCCTATCTATATTCACAGGCGGCTCCCGGACAGACCGATGGGATCGAATTGCTTCTGAACTTTATCAATCCGATGACATTGGCCGGCGGGCTTGTTGGGGCTGCTTTACCCTATCTCTTCTCTGGCATTCTGATTGAGGCTGTTGCAAAAGCCGCCAGAAAGATGGTTGACGAAGTCAGGAGACAATTCAAGGCTGATCCTGATATATTGACAGGAAAAACAAGGCCGGATTACAAACACTGTATAGAGATATCCTCAGAAGGAGCTCTTTCAGAGATGAAGACGCCTGCGTTGATAGCAGTTTTAACCCCGATAGTAACCGGTTTTGTATTCGGCGCTGAATTTGTCGGCGGCCTTTTAATCGGAACGACCCTTTCAGGTATCATGCTGGCACTCTTCACAGCCAACTCAGGTGGTGCATGGGACAACGGTAAAAAGTACGTCGAATCCGGCGGTGTTGAAGGCGAAGGTAAGAATTCCGATGCTCATTCAGCCGCTGTTGTCGGCGATACAGTTGGAGATCCTTTAAAGGATACGGTTGGCCCGTCACTTGATATCCTGATCAAGATAATGGCCGTTGTGTCACTGATCATGGTTTCAGTATTCGGAAAGTACAATTTCCTGTCACTCTTTTGATTTAATCCCGGAGATATAATTTAGAAGAAAAACGGGGCGGACCTGATGGTACGCCCCGTTTTTTTACTTTTTTGGTTCTTTACTGTATAATAGAGTATGATTGAAAATAGAGGTGAAGAGATTTGGATGAAAAACCCCTGGAAATTTTGATGAAAAATTCCATGATAAACTATGTGGTTGCCATTCTGATATTTGTAATCGGTGTCTTTGTTCTCCTGATTATCAACAAAATACTAAAGAAAAGGCTGGAAAAGATAAGGGATCATAAGAAATACGATCTATTTGAATTCATCTATTCCCTTTTCAAAAAGACATTTTACCCCCTTATCTTTTATGGTCTGATACTTGCCTCAGTATCATCTCTCGAGTTTCCGGTTATAGTTGAAAAGACCATCGGGTATATCGGGGTCATCCTCTTTACATTAGCCGGTGTTCGTTTTGTCAATGCCCTGCTGGATTACTGGTTCAGTATGTTGGCAAAGAAAAAGGGGACCACACAGAACCAGATTCAGGGCTTGAAGGGACTCTTCAGCATGGTCAAGGCCGGCATCTGGATAATCGGTGTCATCATCGCCGCCCAGAATATGGGATACAACGTCTCAGCAGCCGTGGCTGGCTTGGGAGTAACCGGTGTGGCAGTGGTCTTTGCCGCTCAGGCCATCCTTGGCGATCTGTTCAGTTACTTTTCCATCCTCTTTGATAAACCGTTCGAACCCGGTGATTTCATTATTGTCGGGGAGATGATGGGAACGGTGCAGCATGTTGGCGTTAAGACAACGAGAGTAACCAGCATTTCAGGTGAGCAACTTGTGCTGTCAAATTCCGATCTGACCAGCTCAAGACTGAAGAACTACAAGAAAATGCAGAGAAGGAGAATTGCCTTTAAAGTGGGGTTTGTTTACGGAACATCACACGAGGAATTGAAGGATATTCGAACGATAATCGAGAATATCGTCAAAGAATTGGATAACGTGACACTGGATAGAGTCCATTTTATTTCTTTCGGGGACTTCAGTCTGAACTTTGAGATTGTCTATTATGTGGAAACGCCGGAATATATAGATTATATGAATGCACAACAGGCGATAAACCTCGAATTGAAGAGGATATGTGATGATAAGGGGTACGAATTCGCATTCCCGACACAAACCGTTTATGGAATCCTTGAAAATTCCAATCAATCAGAAACATCCATGCAGAACAGATAGGGGGGCTAACATGAAAAAAGTCATTTTAATCCTTACAATCACCATCATCACAAGCGTTCTTCTATTGTCAAGAACCATCGTGGTGGGTGGTGACAATCCGGACTACAACAGTATTCAGGCTGCGATTTCAGCAGCCGAAAACGGTGATCTGATCACTATACATTCAGGAACCTACACTGAAAACCTCAGGTTTTCGAAATCGATTCAGCTCGAAGGTCTCAATACCAATCGGGTCATCATAAAACCGGCTAACAAGAAAAGACCGACAATCCTCATTGAAAATGCCAACCGGGTCAGTATCTCCGGTATGACTGTTCATGGTGAAACGATTGCGATATCAACTGCCATGACAAGCGTTGAGATCGAAGGTAACAAGATTATCACTCAGAATGACGGGATTAGAGCGGGAACCCTGAATCAGGAGGTTTACATCAGAAACAATTCCATCTATGGGGCCTATGAGGGCTACGGTCGTTCAAACACAAGTACAAACGGCATCATGAGTGTCGGAATAGGGAAGATCGTGATTGAGAACAACGAGATAAAGGCATTTCACAACGCCGTTTACCTGGGAGGCAAAAAACCGGTCAAACTCTTTCAGAATCAGCTGATCGAGAACAACAATGCCCTCTACACTTGTGGAAACACCGAAGCCCTGTTGATTAAAAACAGAATTGCCGGGAATACCAACAGTGGGATTCTTGCTGTTGCCAAATCCACACTGGTCCTTGAGTCCAACCTCTTTACAGGGAACAAAGAATTTGATATTGTACTGGCAGACAAAGATAACACCCCGGGAATTTCCCAGAATTTCACCGGCAGTATCTCCGGTAACTCAAATCTTTTCACGGAAGAACCAAAGATTCGACCGGAGGACTATACTCTACCTGAAAACTTTATAAAAGAAGAGGAATGAATCAAATCCAAAAGGTAGGCCTTGTTTTTGGCGGTCCCAGTCCGGAACATGACGTATCGATAAAATCCGCGAGCAGTATCTTTAATGCCTTTGTTCAAAACAAGCATCAACATAACCGGCAAATCGTTCCGTTTTACATCGACCAGCAGGGATTCTGGTATGACGTAACATCCTCAATCAAGATACTGTCCGGCAAATTGATTGATGAGGAGCAAAAGACATTAAAGAAAAGATTCCCCTTTGCCTATCCCGAGATCGATCTGTGGTTGCCCATGATTCACGGCAAATTCGGAGAAGACGGCACGCTGCAGTCCATATTGGAATCCACTGATATCGATTATATCGGTTCGAGAACGTTGACAAACTCGATTTGCTTCGATAAGATCCAAAGTAGGAATATTGCATCCTGTTTGAGGGTTCGACAACCGGTTTATCTTGCTTTAAACCACCAAACTGTCAAAGAAAAAGACCCGGTCAATCTTATCTGTAACCATTTTTCATTTCCGGTATTCGTCAAACCTTCCGGCACCGGATCCTCGATTGGTATCACAAAGGTTCGGGAAGAAGAGGACATCAAGCCGGCGATAAAAAAGGCTTTTAAAATTGACGACAGAATCATTGTTGAAGAGTGCATCGATGATATAATTGAAGTAGAATGCGGGATGATCGGCAAGGAGAAGAAAGTGATTTCCGAGCCCGGAGAGGTATTTTACAGGGAAGACTTTTATGATACATATGCGAAATATGAAGACGATGAGACAAGGTGTATTGTACCGGCCGGCATCAGTCTTGACGCTAAGAAAAGGATCAGAGATCTTACGCTTGTCATCGCTACTTTCTTCGGGGTCACTGATATGGCGCGAATCGATTTCTTTGTTAAGCGGAAAAACGGTGAGATCTACTGGAATGAGATCAACACCATTCCCGGGTTAACTGAAAAGAGTATGTTCCCAAGGCTGTGGCATTATGAAGGCATTAACATGTTTGCATTAATCAACAGGATTATTGACGAGCACAACGGGCCGTAATAAACTAAAATGATAGTAATGCCATTTACGTCACAACTTTAGACGAAACAAATGAGGTGATTAAAGTGTATTTTGATAAATTTTCACATGAAGCAGCCGAGATGTTTTTAATATCGCAAAGAGAAGCGGAAAATCTCGGTCACAGAATGATCGATCCTGAACATATATTGCTTTCAATCTGTAAAGTTCCATCCAATATTGTTTTCGACCTGCTCATCAACGATTATGATGTTGAATATGATGTGATAAGGGAAGAAGTCATCAAATCTCTTGGCAAAGGCGTCAAGAGACTATCCAGCATGTCCCCGCAGATCTCGCCAAGACTGAAGGGGATTCTTGAGACTGCGTTTGAGGAATCAAAGGCTTTCTCGAGTCCAAAGATCGAGATAGAGCATATCTTTCTGGCCATTTTAAGACAGAACCAGAACGGGGCTGTCAGAATACTGACAAGGTTGAATATTAACCTGACAGCATTGAACAGAGAATTGATTAATCGGATGAATCCTGCCGACAGTAAACAGCTGGATGTCCCCAAAAAAGGAAAGAATTCCTATCTCATCAAGCAACTGGAGGAATTTGGCAGAAACTTAAACGAACAGGCGGCCGAGGGGAAGCTGGATCCCGTCATCGGAAGAGAAGTCGAGATACAGCGGATGATGCAGATCCTTATCAGAAGAAAGAAGAACAATCCCGTCCTGATAGGAGAACCCGGAGTAGGCAAAACGGCCATCGTCAACGGTCTGGTTGAAAAGATCGTTGAGAACAAGGTTCCCGTCATCCTCAAGAACAAGACAATCTTTTCTCTTGATCTGGCATCGCTTGTTGCCGGAACGAAATACAGGGGAGAATTCGAAAAAAGGATGAAAAAACTCCTCAAGATCATCCAGCAGGACCCCAATCTGATTGTATTCATCGATGAAATGCACACCATCGTCGGGGCGGGGGCAGCAGAGGGCGCTGTCGACGCTGCCAACATCCTTAAACCGGCCCTTGCCAACGGTGATTTCAGATGTATAGGGGCGACCACTCCGGATGAATACCGGAAAAGCATCGAAAAAGACGGGGCGCTTGAAAGACGTTTTCAGAAGATCACAGTGAAAGAACCCGGTTTTGATGAAACAATTGAGATCCTGAAGGGTCTGAAAGAAAAATATGAACTCCATCATAAAGTGGAATACACGGATGAGGCGTTAAAGCAATCCATAAAGCTCTCCAGGGCCTACATATCCGATCATTTTCTCCCCGATATGGCGATAGATGTGATCGATGAGGCCGGGGCAAAAAAGAGATTAATGGCACTGGAGATCCCGCAAGAACTGAAGGATCTTGAGGAAAGAGTCAAAATGAAAAAACAGGAAAGAGTGGGAGCGGCCAAAAACTCGGATTATTTTGAGGCGCAAAGATTGCAGAATGAAGAGCGGGAATTGAACAGCGAATACACAAGAGCTTTCACCGATTGGAAAGATGAAGCGATGAACAGCATTGAAATCGTCGATTTTGAAGATGTTGCCCAAATTGTTTCCAAGTGGACGGGTATCCCCCTGACTAAGATCGAGGAGGACGAGAGTCATAAACTGCTCCATCTGGAAGATTCACTCCATGAAAGAGTTGTGGGACAAGATGAGGCAATCCGGGCTATTTCCAAGGCCATCAGACGTGCAAGAAGCGGCCTGAAAGATCCCAAGCGCCCTGTCGGAACATTCCTCTTCCTCGGCCCGACCGGGGTGGGAAAGACAGAACTCGCCAAGACATTGGCAGAGTATCTCTTTGGCAACGAAAGGGCTTTATTGAGATATGATATGTCGGAATATATGGAGCGATTCGCGGTTTCAAGGCTTATCGGGGCTCCTCCCGGTTATGTTGGATATGAAGAGGGCGGAACATTGACAGAATCCGTTAGAAGAAATCCCTATTCAGTGGTTCTTCTCGACGAGATTGAAAAGGCGCATCCCGATGTGTATAATATCCTACTGCAGATAACCGATGAAGGGCGCTTGACGGATTCCCAGGGAAGAAACATTGATTTCAGAAATGTCGTACTGATTCTCACAAGCAACATCGGCGGCGAAATCATCAACAAGACCAAGAATTCACTCGGTTTTGAGATAGAACAAGACAGAAAAATGCAATATGACGACATGAAGAAGACCGTTATGGGGGAAGTCAGAAAGATATTCAGACCTGAATTTTTAAACAGACTGGATGAAAATATCGTCTTCCACCAGCTGACAAAAGAAAACATCAGTTCAATCATAGACATCCTGCTCGGCTATCTGACCGAGAGACTAACGGATAAGGAACTGACCCTGGATCTGAGTAAAAACGCCAGGGAGTTCTTAATCAACGAGGGGTTTGACCCTGTTTACGGTGCAAGACCGCTGAAAAGAGCCCTCCAGAAATATATCGAAGATCCTCTCGCCGAGGAGCTGCTCTCCAGTCGCTTTGAACCGGGGGATGTGATCAAGATAACGTTGACAAAGAACAATGAGATCAAATTTATAAAAAAGGATTCTGCACCAAAGAACAGAGAGCTGCTTAGCGTCGGACCGGCAAAATGAAGAAAAAGGCACCACTCTTTGTCTGTGATATCTGTGGTTATGAAAGCACAAAGTGGTTTGGAAAATGTCCCCAGTGTGATGAGTGGAACAGCGCCAAAGAGATAGCAGAAAAAGAGGAACACGGATTTGATACGACCAAAGAGAATGAGTTTATTCCCCTCAGTCAATACGAGGGTAACGAGTCTCAGAGGATAAACAGTCAGTTTACCCATCTCAACAGAGTATTGGGTGGAGGTGTTGTGAACGGGTCTGTTGTTCTCCTGGGGGGCGATCCCGGCGTCGGAAAAAGCACCCTGTTGACCCAGTTGTGTTCGAAGTTTGAGAAGAGTTATTACATCAGCGGGGAAGAGTCCTTTGAACAGATCTATTTGAGGAATAAAAGGGTATCGCAAGCATCAGAAAGGGAAAAGAAAAAATCAGGTGAAGGGATCAACGTTCTAAATTCGACCTTTATTGATGTGGCTCTGAGAAAGCTGGAAAAGAAACTGAATCCCGATGATGAAAAAAGTATCATCGTGGTGGATTCAATTCAAACGATGAAGTCATCCGAGGTCAATTCCCTGCCGGGCGGGGCTGTCCAGATCAGAGAGTGCACATCCAATATTGTGTCCTTTGCCAAAAGCAGAAATATACCCGTCTTTATCGTTGCCCATATCACAAAAGGGGGACAGATTGCCGGACCGAAATTGATTGAGCACCTGGTGGATGTTGTACTGTATTTTGAGGGAAATAAGGAGACCGACCTCAGGATACTCAGAAGTGTTAAGAACAGATTTGGTCCTACCAATGAGATTGGGGTCTTTGAGATGAAGGAGACCGGACTGAATGAAGTCCTTGACCCTTCCGAAAGGTTTTATGATATCGATTCCAATCTTTCCGGTAATTGTCTGGGCATTGTCATTGAGGGCAACACCCCGCTGGTCGTCGAAGTACAGGGTCTGGTGGTCAAGGCACAGTTCAGTTCACCGAGGAGACTCAGTAAAGGGGTCAACCCCGAAAGACTGGCTCTCATATCCGCTGTATTAACAAAAAGACTCAATGTGAATGTTGAATACAGTGATATCTATATCAACCTGCTTGGCGGTTTGAAGACGGCTGATCCCGGAATAGACCTGCCTGTGGCAATGGCGCTTTATTCCTCTTTCACAGACAACTATCTTCCAAGCGGAATGGCTTGTTTTGGAGAAGTGGGGCTCGATGGAAAGCTCCGATCCGTATCCTTTCCGGAAAAGCGGATAACGGAATTGAAACGCCTGGGATTTTCAAAAGTTGTTGTCCCGTCAAAAACAAAAGAGAGACTCAGTAAAAAGGTGATCGACGGGATAAACCTATTCGAATACAATACCTTACATGAGGCACTGTTAAAAACCATCAATTAAACGGAGGTGTAATAGATGGCAGTTAAGACTGAATGGAAAGGCAACATGGAATTTTTGACCCAAACAGAGTCGAATCATGAAATGATCCTGGATGCATCCCCAAAAGTAGGCGGAAATGATAAGGGTGTTCGCCCTAAAGAACTCCTGCTTGTTGGACTGACGGGATGTACCGGTATGGATGTTGTGTCGATATTGAAGAAGATGAAGGTAGAAGACTATTCATTAAGAATTGAAGCTGAACATGAGGATACAGAGGAACATCCTGTTCATTACAAAAAGATCCATCTTAAGTATTACTTCAAACTTGATGACGACAGCAAAAAGTCCAAAGTTGAAAAAGCAGTCAACCTTTCTCAGGAAAGGTACTGCGGTGTTTCTGAGATGTTAAAAAAGGCCAGTGAACTCACATACGAAATCATCTATGAATAAAAGGGATTTGATTATCGGAAGTCATTTACCGATTTCCGGAGGTATCGATAAAATCCCTGAAAAGACCGGGAAAATGGGAGGAAATGCCTTTCAGTTTTTCTCCCACAATCCCCGATCCTACAAGACCGATAAGACATTTTCGGATCAAGAGGTTGAAGATTTTCAGAAAGCACTGTCAGCAAACGAAATCCCCCGGAATCACATGTTTATCCATTCCGGTTATCTCATCAACATGGCTTCCGAAATCGATTCCCCGGTTTATAACAAATCCTATCAACTAATGAAAAAGGAACTCGAGCTCTGCGGAAGACTGGGCGTTCAATATCTCATTGTTCACCCCGGATCGCACAAGGGAGCGGGAGCTGAAGAAGGCCGGAAGAGAGTCAAATCGTTCTTAAACAGACTCTTGAAAGAAGCCGATACCGAAGTCTTGATACTGCTTGAGAATGTTTCGCCGAAAGGCAACAACGTCGGTTTCACATTGGAGAGCCTTGCGGATATTATCGCCGCTGTTGAATCAGACTCAAATATTGGGGTTTGTTATGACACCTGCCACGGCTTCGATGCCGGATATGACATCCGAAAAGAGGAGGATGTCATATCCCTCAAAAAGCAGTTTGATGAGATCATAGGCTCAGACCGATTAAAACTCGTCCATCTCAACGACAGCAAATTTGACGTAGGAGAGAAAAAGGACCGTCATGCCAATATCGGTGAAGGCTATATCGGAAAAGAGGGGTTTTCAGTCTTTTTGTCGTCCCGCTACTTTTCATCGATTCCCTTGATTATGGAAACCCCCGGAGACTGGAAAAAGCATCGGGAGGAGATTAAGATCATCTCTGAATTAGAAAGGAACAACCATGCATATAGACGGTTTAACCCTTAGTGTCATCATCAAAGAGATAAAAGAACGGATCGTTTCAAATTATGTCAAAAAGATCCAGATGCCCTCCAACGGGAGGTTCTATTTTGAACTGTCCCATGCAATCCTGTATATCACCATCCTTTCCTCCGACTGTTATGTCGCTTTAACTGAAAAGAAAGAGCCCAGTCTGCAGCATCCGGATTCGTTCACCATGTTGCTGAGGAAATACCTGGCCGGTTCCCGGATTCAAGAATGCCGACAGTTGGGAAATGACAGGATTTTTGAGATTGATTTCAAAAAGCGCGACGAAATTGGTGACTCGAGGATATTCAAGCTCTTTTTCGAGATCATGGGAAGGAACTCGAATATCATCCTGACTGATGAAAAGCAGATGATCATCGAGGCCTGGAAGAGACGCATAACCGATAAACGATCAATCGTGCCGGGTGTTGAATACGAACCCTATCTCTCAAACGGAATGACCCTGGATGAGTATACTGAAAAGGGTCTGGAATTTCTAATCGATGCCATACAAAACAATTCCAAAAAGGGCTTACCCCGTTTTGTTCAGAGTCATTTTCAGGGCTTTGGCAGGCAGCATGTTGATGAGATTGGTTACAGGCTCGAGGGAACCTCCTGTGTTCCGGAAAAAGACCGGGATAATCCCGGCGCATCACCATCGACTTTTAACAGAAAACAACCCATAGGAACCCTGGATGATGCCGGTATCCTCTCTCTCCATGAAATTCTCACTGATATTCAAGAACAGTTGAACGACAAAGAGCAGAGTTTGTATATCTTTAAAAATGATGAAGGCAAGGCAACCGTATCCCCGGTGCCTCTGCTTCATCTTTTAGATAATGGTTATGACGCAGAGAAAAAAACGCCTTCCAAAGCCCTTGAAAGCGCAAATGGTCAGGCCCGAAAGAAAAATTCTCTCAACGAGAAAATCGCTGTATTAAAAGAAAAAGTCATCAAGAAGAAAAAGAATATCGAATCAAATACATACAACCTTGAAAAAGATCTGGCGGAAAGTGATAAGGCAGAAGAACTTCAAAAAGAGGCCGAACTGATCATGGGCAATATCCACCTGTTTGATCCACATGGCCATTACAATGAAATCAAGGTCACCGATTGGGAAACAGGCGGGGAAAAGACCCTTTCACTTGATCAATCCAAAGAGCTCACCCGGAATGCCCAAAAGATGTTTCAAAAGGCAGCGAAGTTGAAAAGAAGAAAAAAGGTTATCTCAAAACGCCTTAAGAAACTCAACCGTTTGATCTATTACTATGAACTGAGCTTAAACTCGCTCGAAGATGTTGACACTGAAGAAGAGCTCAACGAGATCAAGGAAGAGATGAAAGAAGCCGGACTATTAAAAAGCGGGGTCAAAAAGGAAAAGAAAAAGAAAAAAAAGGCAAAAAGGAGTTCTCCCAGAGAATTTGAATACAACGGTTTTAAGATCCTCGTGGGCCGTAACAACAGACAGAACGACAAGATGACAAGAGAGCATTCCCGGGAGGATTACTGGTTTCACGCCCGTAACATTCCGGGTTCTCATGTTATTGTCCAGTCAGCTGGAAGAGAGGTTCCCGAGCCTGTGAAAGTCAAAGCTGCTGAACTGGCCGCGCGTTTTTCCAAGGCCAGAGGAGGTAGTAAGGTTCCGGTGGACTATACCAGACTGAAATACGTTAAAAAGTCGAAAGGGGCTCCGCCCGGTTTTGTCATTTATGATTATTTTAATACGCTCATCGTCGATCCGGCTAAGATTAGGAACTGAATGATGATATAATAAAGCGGAAATGATCTCGATCAGAAAGGAAATGATATTTCTTGCCGGAGTTTAAAGTTGATGCCCGTGTTTTCTCTAAAATGATAGATTTCTGCAACAAACTGACCGGTTCAGAACGGGAAAAGAAATTTATCCGCTTGTACTATGATAACGGCTTGAAATTGTTTTCAACAGACGGTTGTCTGAGTGCGGTCTTTAGTTTGAAACAGAAATGCGAACCTTTCACCGGGGTCTATGAATTGCCCATCAAAACGCTGAGGCTGCTTATTGAAAAGAAGAGAGAAAACGATCTCTACCTGGCGCTTAAAAAGGGGGAGATCACGTTAAAAATAAAGAACGAACTCCTGACTATTGCCACGAATACTTCCAAAAAGATTCCACCATCACCAGTTTTTGAGATGGTGGGAAAATTTTCTGTCAGCAGTTTTTTCAACGGTCTTGATTTTGCCACCGTCCATATGCCGGAAGATGACAAGGTCTTTTTCTTCGTCAAGGATGGTATATTGTATATCATTTCTATCTATGACAACGTCTTCTGTATCTACAACACAGGCACACAATGCAATGATATTGAATCAGCCGTCCCCTATCAAAGCGTACGCCATCTGATAAAGGCTCAAAAATCCGTTAAATCATGCTCACTCAACATGGGCATCAATCAGGAAGGGACATCCGTCGGTTTTCAAACCTCGGGCCTGTTGACAAAGATTTGCTCAAGACCTGTTGAAAACTATGAAAGCGAAAGGATTCTTAAGCTTATCCACTTATACCATGAAACAGTACCCGTGAGTGTCCTTGACAAGAACGGGATGAAACATGATATAACAAAAACACAACGCATTTCCCCTCGAACCCCGATAAAAGCCAGGTTAACTCCAGATGCTTTAAAACTTGAGCTGAAAACAACCGGCTTATACTATTCGTGCTATCGGGGAATCAATGAGTACACCGCAGAAGAAGCGGGGATCAGTTTCAAATTTTACGGAAAATATCTGAAATCCGCTCTATCGAGATTAAACAGAAAAGCAATCACCATTTTCAGAAAAGATGAGTTTTACGGAATAGGAGATGAAGATAGAGAGAGAATGATCATTATAGC
This sequence comes from uncultured Thermotogaceae bacterium, assembly GCA_964631265.1. Lineage (GTDB taxonomy): Bacteria > Thermotogota > Thermotogae > MWEM01 > MWEM01 > CAZVWW01. The sequence goes on along the minus strand of CAZVWW010000001.1, from coordinate 40,376 downwards.
AAATCTTGAGGTCCTTTAAAACCAAAAACTTTACGCTTTTTTTAAAAGGACTTAAGCACAATTCAAGCTGAAAAAAAGGGAGATGGTAGAATGTATCAATGGAAAGAACTGAAAGAAGAGATTGACGGGTTAAAGGAAAAGGGCCTTTTCACCAGTATCAGAACCCTTGAGAGCCCACAGGGCGCCTGGTTGAAAATCAATAATCAGGATGTCCTCAATCTGTCCTCGAACAATTATCTGGGACTCGCCAATGACCCTGACCTGAAGAAAAAAGCGATTGAGGCAACAGAAAAATGGGGAGTGGGCCCCGGGGCGGTAAGAACAATCGCCGGAACAATGACCCTCCACACAGAACTCGAAGAGAAACTGGCAGCATTTAAAGATGTGGAGGCTGTTATCATGGTTCAATCGGGTTTTTGCGCCAATCAGGCGGTTATACCGGCCATAGCGGGCAAAGAGGATGCCATCCTCTCCGACGAATTAAACCACGCCAGTATCATCGACGGTGTCAGACTGACAAAGGCCAGGCGATACGTCTGGAAACATCGTGATCCGGAGGATCTTGAAGCTAAGTTAAAAGAGGCGGAAGCTGAAGGCGTCAGAAGAAAAATCGTCATAACAGACGGTGTTTTCAGTATGGACGGCGATCTGGCACCCCTGAAAGCAATCACTGAGATCTGTGAGCAACACAACGCCATCGTTATGGTTGATGATGCCCATGGAGAAGGCGTTCTGGGCGATCACGGAAAAGGCATCGTTGATCATTTCGGATTACACGGAAGAGTGGATATTGAAGTGGGAACGCTTTCAAAGGCCTTTGGTGTTATCGGCGGTTTCGTTGCAGGAAAGAAGACACTCATCGAATACCTGAAGCAAAAGGCCCGACCTTTCCTCTTCAGCAGCTCGCTCAGCCCATCGGACACAATGGCCGCCATAGAATCTGTTAACAAGCTTAGTGCCTCAGATGAGCTGGTGAAAAAACTCTGGGAAAACGCTGACTATTTCAAATCCAGGATGAAAGCCCTCGGCTTCGATACCGGCCATTCGGAAACACCTATAACCCCGGTAATGTTGTATGATGCAAAGGTATCCTCCGAGTTCAGTAAAAGGCTGCTGGACAAGAAAGTCTTCGCCCAGTCCATCGGCTTCCCCACAGTCCCGAAAGGAAAAGCACGCATAAGGGTCATGATCAGTGCCTCGCATTCGAAGGAGGATCTCGATTATGGCATCAACGCCTTTAAAGAAGTGGGGCAGGCATTAAAGGTGATATAAAAGAGCAAAAGCAGGTCAGGGTTAGCATTTACATCAAACCCTGACCTATGTTTCACAAAACACGCTATCAAACTTAGAAGTTCGCTCCGAGATAATAATTCCTCTTTAAGAGCTGTTCGACCGTTGTATGCTCCATATGCCCGGGAAGGATTAACGTTTCCCCGGGGATATCTTTGAGGTATTGTCTGAAACGCTTGAGGGATTCCTTCATCTGATAGGGATCAGAAAATGTAAAATCGGTCCTGCCGATTGAATCTGCAAAAACAAAATCGCCGGTTAGGATAAAGGGGCCAAAATTGAAAACCGTGTCCCCTTGCGTATGACCCGGAAAAAGGGCTGCATCAAACTCAAAATCCCCGAAACGGTTCTTGCCCCTGCTCAGGTTTAAAACGCTCCTTTTGTCAATCTCAAATCCTTTGGAGCTGAATCCGGAGGACAGATTGACCGAGGGATTGAAGAGGCCGTCCTGGGCCTCTTTTGATACGAAGAGATTGAAATCCTTGAACTCATCGGCCCCGGCTATGTGATCAAAATGAGTGTGGGTCAGGATGATCGCTTTTTTCTTTCTCTCTGATTTCCCCGCCTCTTCAAGAAACCGCCTTGCTCCCGTTCCCGGGTCAACAACAATCAGCGTGTTTCTGCCAAAGAGATAATACGTGTTGACACCGACCGGCGGAAGGACGGTTTTATACAATTGGATATCATCGTTTTCAACAATACAGTTCCATGCCATCTGATCAGTCTCCTGTTCCGGTATAAATTGATATATTACGCTTCTCAAGCTTCTCCTCTTGAATGCTTAATTCAACGATATAATCAATATCATCGACCCAATCAACAATCTTCTCTGCCCACTCCACAAAAACAACGCTACGTTCGTGACAGTAATCGTAAAAACCCAGATCGATCAGTTCATCTCCTGAGATTCGGTAGACATCAATGTGATAAATATCAAGGTCACTACCCTGATAAGCATTAGCGATTGTGAAGGTGGGACTCCGGACATGTTCCGGCAAAACACCCAGTGACTCCGACACCTTGCGGATAAAGGTGGTCTTGCCGGTCCCCAGATCCCCGAAGAAAAGAACAATCTCGCCACCCGTCAGTCTTTCGGCAAAGGACGCGGCAAGTGTTTCGAATGCAACGAAATCAATTCCCAGATAAAGCTCCGTTCGCTTTAGACCCAGTTTTTCGATCGTTCCACTGCCTTTTTCCATCTCTTGTACGATTCCTCAACCTGCCTTTCCTTGACTTTTGACACACTGTTCTGTGCCTCCCAGCAGTCCTTAATTTCTTCTTTTTCGTTCCAGATTCCAACAGCCAGCCCCGCAAGTGCTGCTGCTCCGACAGCGGTGGTTTCGGTATTTTTTGGTCTTGTCACAGGAATACCAAGAACCGTTGACTGAAATTCCTGAACAAAGGCATTTTTGCTCACGCCACCATCCACTCTCAACTCTTTTAGCGGAATATGACACTCTTCTATCATTGAATCAAAGAGCTCACGGACACTGTATGAAATCCCCTCAAGGACAGATCTCACAAAATGCTCCCGCTTAGTTGACTGGGTCATCCCGACAAAAAGACCTCTTGCATCGGGATCCCAATGAGGTGCTCCCAGACCCGAAAGAGCCGGAACAAAATAAACCCCGCCGTTATCCCGGACCTCAAATGACATATCCTCTGTTGCCGGTGCCGATTCGGCGAGTTTCAGATTATCGACCATCCAGTCAATTGCAGCTCCACACATGAACAGGGACCCCTCCATTGCATAACAGACTTCATCCTCAATCTTCCATCCGATTGTGGAGAGCAGTCTCTGTTCAGAGAATATCGGTTCATCACCAAGATTCATCAACAGAAAGGCTCCGGTTCCGTAGGTACATTTGGCCATTCCCCTTTCAAAGGCCATCTGACCGAAAAGAGCCCCTTGCTGATCCCCGACCAGCGAGGCAAGCGGAATTCCCTCCTTGGTATAACCCAACACTGATGATGTGTCGACAACTCTCGGAAGCCATTTTTCGTTAATACCGAACAAATCAAGGAGTTCTTCATCCCACTTCAAATCCTTTATGTTGTATAACATGGTTCTTGAGGCATTGCTGACATCCGTCACGTGGATGTTCTTTCTTGTCAATTTATAGGCCAGCCATGAGTCGATTGTTCCAAAGGCCAGTTCATCTGCCTCAGCAGCTATCTTAATCTTGGGTACGTTCTGTATCAGCCACTCTATCTTGGTTCCGGAAAAATAGGGGTCAACGATCAACCCTGTCTTTTCATGGATCATCTTTTCCTTCTCCCTGAGCGACTCACATCTCTTTGCCGTCCGTCGGCACTGCCAGTTTATGGCATGATAAAGAGGTTCTCCCGTTGCCTTATTCCAGGCAACCACCGTCTCCCTCTGATTGGTGATACCGATGGCATCGATATCGTAAAAATTTAAACCGGCATCTTCCACAGACTCCACAAGTGTCTCCAGGGCAGTATTGTAGATCTCATTGGCATCCTGCTCCACCCAGCCGTCCTGAGGATAGAACTGCTTGAACGGCTTTTGAGAGATGTTCACAATGTTGAGCTCGTCGTCAAATATGATCGTTCTCGTACTTGTTGTTCCCTGGTCGATTGCGGCAATGTAATGCTCTTTCTTCATAAACCTCTTCCCCCTTGTTATTAAAAATGAAGTTTAATAATTATATCATAGGATAATCTTTAATCCCTCTCAATGAAAGATTGGAACAAGCCGTATCCGACAAAAAAATGATAAAATCAAGGGGAAAACAAAAAAACGGGAGGTGGTCGATAATGACATGCAAGTGGTACAATGTTTGTCCGATTAAGAGGTTCACCGATCAGGGTCTGCTCGAGGAAAAATGGGTGAACGAATACTGCCTGAAAGGCAACAAGGATTGTGTTCGCTATCAGATGGAAGAGAAGGGAGAATATCATCCTGATTATATGCTGCCAAACGGTCAATATGATGAAACCTTGCGAAAGAAACTCCGGAATCAATAATCCGGTCTTTTAATTCATCTGAAACGCATAACAGATATCGATAATAATATTAATATTCTGACCCTATAATTATATATTCTTACCTTATACTCAATTTTTTTGATTTACATATTGACATTTTGAATTTTTTAATGTATAATATGTATACAATCAAAAAGAAGGTGGTTTTATGAGAAAAACATTAACACGATGCCCGGGATGCAACCATCAGTTGCATATATCCGAGTATAAATGTGACCATTGCGGAACAACCGTTCACGGAAAATTCGAACTGGACGAATTATTCAGATTACAGGAAGATCAGCTCTTTTTTCTGAAAGTCTTCGTTAAGAATCGCGGCAATCTTTCCGAGGTTCAAAAAGAACTGGAGATCTCTTATCCCACAGCCAGAAACAGGCTGGAAAACATCGTGAGAAGCATGGGTTATGAAGGGGCCGAGCCTGAGAGGAGTGAATCCCAAAAGGTTTTAGACATGCTGGAAACAGGTGAGATCAGCGCCAAAGAAGCCATGAACATGCTCAGGTCTTTAAAGAAGGGGGAAGTAAAATGAATTTTTTATCTATTCTTGGAGCCATTTTTCTCGTTATACTGGCGTTTTATTTCTTTCCGGCAATTATTGGAATTGTCGTAGCGGTGGGAGCTGTAATACTGGTCGGGCTCATCCTGGCAGGCATATTTGCTTTTCTGCTCCCCTTGATCGTGATTGTACTGGCCGTTGCCGGATTGATCTGGTTGATCAAGACATTGGCAGCATAAAGGAGGGTGTTATAGATGTCATATTTTAAAAAGAGTAATACTGAGAATCTTGAAGGAATAGAGGAAGTTGTTGTTAGTGCAGTTGGAGGCGATTTGGAGATTATAGGTGTCGATGAGCCGGCCGGTGAGCTCTTCTGGGAGGCCGTCTGGTCAAAGGAGAACTCAAACGCCGAGGTGGTGAGAGATGAAAAGAAACTCATCTTGCGCTTTGATGACAAAGGAAGCTCGGTCAAATTCTTCGGAATCACCATTACCACCTCCGGAGGTCTCGGAGTTAACTTTGGGGATCTGAGAAAAGCGACAATCAAGATTCCCAGATCGGTCTTAAAGGATATTTCAATCAAGACCATTTCAGGGGACGTAGAAGCTGAACGCTTGAAAGCTGACAATCTCACTTTTTCAACCAGCTCAGGGGATGTTGTGAATAAAGAATCAGTATCCAAATCTCTGACGGCTTCAACAAAATCCGGGGATATCAAGTGTGCCGATGTTCATTCAGAAGAAAAGACCAAACTTAGCTCAATAAGCGGAGATATCAGGACCTTTTCACTCGATACAAAAGACCTGGACTTCACGACCAAATCCGGAGACGTCAAAATGGATCCCCTTTCGGATAAGATAAGCAGCGTCAAGGGCAGTAATGTCAGCGGGGATATAGCGATCAGGAACCTGTCTAAAGAGGCAAAACTGACAACGGTCAGCGGAGACATCATGCTGAAATGCACCAAAACCGGGAAGACCTCATGGCGTTTTAAATCAGTCAGCGGGGATATTGATGTCATCTGTAATCCAATAGATGCGTTGATAACCTTTGACACCGTTTCCGGCGAATATCTCTTTAAGAACAAAAAGCCAATGATCAAAGAGAAGAACCATTTTGTCTTTGGCTCAGGTGAAGAGGGACGAATTGATATCAAAACCGTCTCCGGTTCCATGATATTCAAAACGGCCGACATAGAAGAAGAAAAAGGGAAAGCGGAGAAAGAATTTGATGAAACAGTTGAAACCGGGAGAAAACAACATCACGATCCCGATGCGGAGCGTATTGTTTATACTTGTCAACAGGGTATCATCACTGAGGAAGAGGCGTATGAAATGCTCAGGATCCTCGACTACTCAGATGATGAAATCAACAGACTCATGCTGGATCTCGGAGTGAAAGAAAAAGAGGAGAACGAAGAGAGCGAAGAGGAAAACGAGTGAGGTGAAACCATGCGGGAAAAAAAGCACAACAGTTTTGATGAAAAACTCAACGACTTTTTCAAAGAGGAGATCAGAGACAATCTCCAGGAGGTCAATCACTGGATACAGGATGCGACAAAGGGAAAGGTCTTGCTGATCAAACTGGATCTGGATGATAAGGACTGGGAGATACTCAAAGAGCTGGCCAAAATCGAAGACAAATCGGTCCAGCAACTGACAAATGAAGCAGTCAAGACATATATCAAGAAAAAAAGCCCCGTATAAAAAATAAGATTTCCTGATAAGAGTGAAGGCCCAGATTTTAAAAAGGCCTTCTCTTTTTTTATGTTATAATCTTTGAGCGCTTAATATATAAAAATCCGCAACATATCATACGATTAACTGTGCAACCTATCATTATTTCAGGAGGAACATGCATTGTCCAAAAAAAAGGGATCATTCTTATTCCGGCTCATGAAATCTCAAATAATAATGATCAGTATCTTCCTCGTTATCTTTATCTTTGTGACCAGCATCGTCTTTGACAATGAATATCACAAAAACGTCTTCCAACCGATGTTGAACACAACCGTTGAAAGTATAGTTGCCTATCAGGAGAACTGGAACAAGATGATCAGTTCTTTCCAGCTGGCATACAGAAAATCCTTGAATGCTGCCTTAATGGAAATGGGCACGGATTATGAAAACAACAAAGATATGACGTATGAAGAACTTTCCTCAAAGTTAAAGACCTTTTTCCCGGTCAATCTTGATGAGATTGATACAGTGAACTGGTATGTAATCTCCAACGATGGCATTATCAAAGCTACAGATTACAAAAGCGATCTGGGGTTGAATATTCAGGAGCTCACCCCCAAATACTGGCAGTATTTAAAAGAAATCGATCCCGGAAACGTTAGAATTGATCCTCTTCTATACGAAGTCAGAACGGGAATTCCAAGATTGTACGGTTATTACAGAATGAGCGACGGCTCTTTTTTCGAGATCGGCATTAAATTAAAAGAAGAGATTGTCACTGATTTCCGGAACCAGTTTCTCAAATTCTGCGAGAGTTCAGACTATCTGGAAAATATTGATCTATACACCATCGCCTATAAACCGTTCGGTAATTTTCCGGAACTTAACGACGCTGATAAAAAGAACTTCAAAAGAGCTGAAAGAAATGACGGTTATTTTGTTAATGAAATCACAAACTCAGAGTACGCTGTTTATATCACGCCTTATGAAGAATCTCAGAGCAAGATCAGCAATCCGCTCGTGAGGTCAAAGATAACCATAGACTTTGAGAAATCTCTGGCCTTTAAAAACAACTTCCTGATGATGTTCAACTTCTTCATTATAATGATTCTCATCCTTGTCCTGTTGATGAATTTTGTCTATTTGAAGACATTTAAAAAGAACATCGTGAGCATCATCAAAAGGATTCATCGATTTGCCGAACGCCCCGTCGAAGGTATTGAGGGAATTGAGAAGAACATTGATTACAAAGAATCAAAAGAGCTGACGGAGGCCTTCAAGATCATGGCCTTTAAGATCTCATCTCTCCTGAAGAATCAAAGCAGCACCAACAAACGCCTCTCCACGGCAAAAGAAAGATTGGAAGTACTGGCATCTCATGATGAACTGACGGGCGTTAAAAACCGGAGAACCTTTACAAAAGAGGTCAAGAAGCTTATCGAGAATAAAAATTATCCCTGGACGCTAATCTTTGTGGATGTTGATAATCTAAAACACATTAACGACGTCTATGGTCATGCCAAAGGGGACGAAGTCCTTTATGAGATTGGCGAGACGCTGAAATCATTTACCCGGTCATCCGATATTGCCGCCAGACTCGGCGGGGATGAATTTGTACTGGTCTTTGTCAACACGGGAAATAAAGATTCTATGAGCATCATGAAAAGAATCGGAGAGAATTTGAAAGCAAAAGCGGAACATCTGGACATTGATTTCCCACTCTCCGTCAGTTATGGTCTCTACACCGTTGAAAGAGAGGAAGAGTTTGATGTGGAGGAAATAATTCATATAGCCGATCAGCGGATGTACGATCAAAAGAAAAGAAAGGGACGGAACAGAGAATAAAACACAAGAGAAGACACTAAACAAGGATTTCAATGGAGGCACGGATGAAAAATATCAGCATCAAAAGTTTTTTTCTGCATATGACAATTGTTATCCTGGTGGCATTGAGCACTTTAACCGTCTTTTTTGTTTACAACAATTATGAGATAGCCGAAAGAGACCGGGTCGAGAAAGTGGTCCGGGCCGGTACAACTGGCGGCAATTCCATGATCAGTGCATTGAACGATTTAAACAACTTGTTGAACAAAAACAAATATGCATCGTTTGAAGCCTTTGCAGAGAACAATGAGGCAAAACAGTCTATTAATGAATTCACTGACGCTAAGGAACGGGTCGTTAAAGCCTCCGGAGTACTCGGTATTGATTTTGAAGAGCAGTCAACGGCATTTATAAAAACCCTCTACAATGCGGAGAACCCCGAAGCACTTATCTCGTCAATCGGGGATTATATAAGAAAGATCAACACCTACCTGAGAGAAACTAACGCTAAGATCAAGGTGATCACAGAAACAGTCAATTTGCTTTCCTTTTTTGTTATCGCCGTCATCTTCTCGGTTTTCATTTTCTCCTACGTACGACTCAAAAAACATTTCAATACAATGGACCGGTCAATAGAACAGATGAATCTGATCATCAAAAACACTGAAAAAAGCATCGATATAAAACCCTCAAGTAAAGAGGGAGAGGAAATCAGAGGCAAATTGGACTCAATCGAAAAAAAACTCCTCTTTCAAAACAAACTGTTGAATTACAATTCTTTCGGGACACTTGAAACCGTGCTGCCTGATCTCTTTCCGCTCCTGAAAACCCAGATCGATATCCAAAGGCTTTCCATTGCCTTTGTGGATAACGAGACCAATGTCGTTGCCGAAACAGTCGCCTCTGAAAGAAAGAAGTACCTCAACGCCGGGTTTCAGATCAAGTTGGCGGACACAACACTCAGCAGCTTCCGAACGAGGTCTGAGCCAAGAATTATCAACGACCTTGAAAAGCATTATGAACAGATCCATCAATCACCGGCAACACGACTAATATTAAAAGAGGGGTATCACTCCAGTATAACAGCGCCCATTTATTCGGCAAATGGTTTAATGGGCTTTCTCTTTGTCAACAGCACCAAGAAGGATGCCTACAACCAGGCCGACGCCGATATCATCAGACAGTTTACCCAAAGTGTGAAGGGCATCTTATACAGCTCCTATCTGACACAGGAGCTGATCGCCAAAACCGCCACGGCTTTTGCAGACCTTGTTGAAAAGAAGGATTTTGAAACGGGCGATCATCTGATGAGGGTGGCCGGTTACTCCAAGTTACTCGCTGAAAAGCTCTCTGAAACAGATGAGCGTATTACACCGAAACTGATCAGAGAGATCTTCTGGTTTGCCCCGTTACATGATATCGGAAAGGTCGGCATCCCCGAAAAGATACTGCTCAAACCGGCAAGACTGACCTCAGAGGAATATACAATCATGAAAGAGCATGTCAACATGGGGGTAGCCGTTATGAAAAAGATGAATAATACGCTGGAGCAATCGACGAGTATAAGCTTTCTGGAGACGAGCATCAGGATCATATCGGAGCATCATGAAAAGTGGAATGGAAAGGGTTATCCCGGTGGGCTGAAAGGCGAGGAGATCTCAATTCCCGGAAGAATTGTTGCTGTAGCGGATGTCTTCGACGCCCTTATCAGTAAACGGGTTTACAAACCGGCTTTCAGTACTGAAAAGGCTTTCGGAATCATCGAAGAGGGTCTGGGTACACACTTTTGCCCGACTATCGGAAGACTCTTTCTGGATAACAAGGAAGAAATCGTGCGTATTATGAACAAGTACAAAGACTGAGAGACTATCTCAGAAAGTCAACCAGTGACATATTCATGACGTTTCCACCGGTCTTCATAGAGGCCTCCAGGGCGGTCTGCTGGTTGGTTAATTCAGTAAATGTCTTAATGAAATCGGCATCCTGCTCTTTTGAAACAAACTCCGTTAAGAAAGTCGAATACTCTTCAAAACGATTGGTGGCCATATCGAGAAATTTCTCCGATGCCCCGTTTTGTGATGTCAGCCGCTGAATGGTGTATTCAAATCGCTCCACCTTTTCAAGTGCGGTGTTGTTTAAATAATCCCCGGAATTTTCTTTGTTGAGATTGTCTGTAATATTGTCCAACAGGTTGAAAACGCTCTCATTTCCGTCAACGACGAACGCATCGTAGGTGGTGATGCCATATTCGAATTTATATCCACCGAGGTCCGTCATCTGTTTAACATCGGCTTTCGGTGGCATCTGAATCTCGCCACTGTCCTTGACAGGAGGTTTTGAGGCATCTGCTCCCCCAAATATGTGTTCTCCTCCAAGATTGGTGTTGGCAAGTTGTACCATCTGCTCTTTAATCTTTTGGATCTCACGTGCAATGCCCTTTCTGTCCTCTGTCGTCAGAGATCCGTTTGCCCCTTGAACCGTTAATTCCCGAACGCGCGTAGTCAGACTTGACATCTCTTGTGTCACCTTGTCGTACATCTTCAGATAGGTCCCGACGGTGTTTCCGTTTCGCTTGTACTGATCGATTTCTCTGAGATGATTAGAGGCATTGGAGGCTCTGGTGGCAACAATGGCATCATCTGAGGGGTATCTTACCTTCAAACCGGAAGAGGCCTGCTCATGAAGCTTCGCCACTTTCCGATAACCACTCGTTATATCCTGGAGCACTCTGTTATGAAGCATTGTACTATTGACTCTCATCAAATCACCCTCATTTTTCTCTGACCTTAGCCTTTTCCATCAAAGAATTTATTGTGTTTCTTCGGTTGGTATTTCCCTTTCAGATCATAGGTGTTGATTCTTCCGTCACCACTTGCTGTATCCTTCATCAACTGAATATTCTTCAACTGGAACCCGATCATTCTGTCGATGTTAAAATGCAGCAGGCTACTCTCCTGAAGCGCTTCCATCAGCCTTGCGATCAGGATCATCAGATTGGTTCCATTCTCCTCGTCCAGTCTTTCTGAGATTTCAGAAACCGTTGAATCCTGAGGAATCTCAAGATAATCACACAGCTGTCTTGCTTTTCTGTCACGTTCGCTTTCAGCACCATCTATTTTTAATGCCATCTCTTCTTCTCTTGGAATGATGTCATTTATCGCTTCATAATTACCGTTGACAAGATACTTTTCTTTCTCCTGTAAGAGAACGTTGTATTCTTCAAAGACTGATGTTAAAGTCTTTATGCTCGTTTTAAACTCATCAAGTTGTTCCAATGCAGACCTCCGATACTCAGCCAAGGATCTTTTTGACAATGGCAGATTCATCAACGTCATAGGCCCCGTTTTGAATCATCTCACGAAAATGACTAACAAGGGCTTCCCGCGTTTCAGGTATTGATTCGGCCTTTTTGAGAATCTTTTTTATCTCAGCGCTCTTTTCAAGATTCTCAGAATTAAACAGCGATTCCGTCTTTTTGTTCTCCTCCGGCTTTCTCTGCGTTCTGTTCTTATTCAGATTCTTGATCAGATCCGAAGCATTAACACCGTTGATTCCGCCTGAGTCAATCATATTTAACACCTCTTAGTTTTTATCTTCATACAACTTTTTATCGGTAATGAAAAGATTTTCTTTAGAAAAGGAAATTTGCACTGGGAGATTTTGAAGGAGTTTGTTAAAAAACAAAAGGGAGCAGTGCGCTCCCCCTTAAATCAGTCATTTCAGTCTTAACCGCTAACCCTCACTAAAAGGGCTGATTGTGAATTCAGGGAGCATTGATTTTGCCTGTTCAATCTTCCTTTCAAGCTCATCGGAGAATCTACCTTGCGCCTGCATCTGTTCTAAATCTTTTTCCATCTTAATAATCTCTTTTCTCAATTGCTGTGTGTTACCCATAATATCACCTCTTTAAAAGTTAAAGATTTTGAATAATCATCCAATAACCAAAGAATCTCTCCTTTTTACGTTATGAATAATGAAAACCACACAAAAATAACCCTTTATAGGGTCATTCCTCAGATACCTCTATTTTGCTATACCACTGATTAAGTATAGTCATTGTACCATAAAAAAAAGAACATTTCAAGTAATCGTCATGCTAAATAAAATAGGCGCCTCTATAAAGCGTGGAAATGAAATCATGTTTATGTTATAATTTTCTCAAAGGGCAATACAACAAACTCTTAGATGAAAGGAAGGATGAGACAGTGGGTAAGAAAATGGTAACAGTTGATGGCAATACGGCTGCAGCACATGTGGCCTATGCCTTTTCTGAAGTTGCTGCGATTTACCCAATCACACCATCGTCTTCAATGGGAGAGATGGCAGATGCTTGGGCCGCCAACGGGCGGAAAAATGTTTTTGGACAGAAAGTAAAAGTATCGGAACTTCAATCTGAAGGAGGGGCTTCCGGTGCAGTACACGGCGCTTTACAGGGAGGCTCTTTGACAACAACTTTCACTGCTTCACAGGGGCTCTTGTTAATGATCCCGAATATGAATAAAATCTCCGGAGAACTGCTCCCGGCCGTTTTCCATGTTTCGGCAAGAAGTGTCGCAACGCAGGCCCTCTCAATTTTCGGGGACCACTCGGATGTTATGCACTGCAGACAGACTGGATACGCACTCCTTGCCGCCGGTGGCGTACAGGAGGTTCATGACCTGGCGATTGTTGCACATCTGGCTGCAATGGACTCAAGTGTTCCGTTCCTGCATTTCTTTGATGGCTTTAGAACATCAAATGAGATTCAGAAAGTTGAACTCTTTGATTACGATGATCTGGCAAAGATGGTTAATCACGATGCCATCAGATGCTTCAAGGCAAAGGCTTTAAAACCGGAGAGTCCTGTCACAAGAGGAACAGCACAGAATCCAGATATTTTCTTCCAAAACCGGGAAGCAGCCAATTCGTTCTATGACAGAGTCCCGTTTATCGTAGAAGAAAAGATGAGATTGGTTGAGGAGCTCACGGGAAGAAGATACAGGCTCTTTGATTATGTGGGGCACCCCGAAGCGGACAGAGTGGTCATAGCAATGGGTTCAGGCATTGACACGCTCGATGAAACAGTCCGTTATCTGAATGCGCATGGTGAGAAAGTCGGCGTCCTGAAAGTAAGACTTTACAGGCCGTTCTCGGTTGATCACTTCCTCGCTGCAATGCCAAACACCGTTAAATCCATTGGTGTTCTTGACAGAACAAAAGAACCCGGTTCAGCAGGCGAACCGCTTTATGAAGATGTCAAATTCGCTTATTACGGTCAAAAAGATGCGCCAACTATCGTCGGCGGAAGGTACGGACTCAGTTCCAAGGAGTTCACTCCTTCAATGGCAAAGGCAGTCTTCGACAACCTGAAATCTGCAAAACCGAAGGATCATTTCACGATAGGCATCAACGATGACGTAACCTTTACCTCTCTCAATGTTGATGAAGAGATCGTTGCAGAAGATCCTGAAGTCAAACGTTGTCTCTTCTGGGGATTCGGTTCCGACGGGACAGTGGGGGCCAACAAGAATTCCATCAAGATCATTGGCGACCATACGGATATGTTTGCACAGGGTTATTTTGAGTACGATTCCAAAAAGTCCGGTGGTATCACACGTTCACATCTCAGATTCGGACCCAATGCGATAAAGAGTCCATATCTCATTAATGAGGCGGATTTTGTCGCATGCCACAGACAGGCTTATGTGAATATGTTCAACCTCATAGACACCCTCAAACAGGGTGGTACATTCCTGCTCAATTCCAACTGGACAAAGAAAGAGATTGAAGAGGAACTTCCCAATTCACTAAAGAAAAAACTGGCTGAAAAAGAGGCCAAATTCTACAATATCGATGCGTTTAAGATTGCAGGAGAGATTGGACTCGGAGAGAGAATCAATACGATCATGCAATCGGCTTTCTTTAAATTGGCAGATATCATCCCTTATGAGGATGCCAAGAAATTTATGAAAGATGCGATCGAAAAGACATACGGCAAGAAGGGTAAAGAAGTCGTAGAGATGAACTGGAAGGCCGTGGACAAAGGAGAATCCTATGAGGAGATCCCCGTTCCGGCAGAATGGGCAGACCTTGAACCGGAGGTAAAGGAAGTCAATCCGGACAGGCCCGAATTTGTCAGAGAAGTCGCCGATGTGATGAACGCCAAACGCGGCGATGAGCTGCCTGTTTCAAAGTTCTCCCCTGACGGAACTTTCCCCAACGGTACAACGTATTATGAAAAACGCGGTGTCGCTGTTACCATCCCCAAGTGGGAAGCCGAGAATTGTATCCAGTGTAATCAATGTGCCATGGTCTGTCCTCATGCCGTTATCAGACCCCGTCTCCTAACAGAGGAAGAGGTCAAAGATGCACCTGAAAGCCTCGATACGATCACTCCGATGCATCCAAAGTTAAAAGAGCAGTATCAATTCACACTTCAGATCAGTGCTCTGGACTGTACCGGTTGCGGAAACTGCGCACAGGTATGTCCCGGAAAAGGCGGGAAGAAAGCATTGACCATGACCCCCATTGAAGAAGTTGTCGATGAGACGGTCAACAACTACAACTACACCGACAAACTGCCCGACAGAAACCCCATGGGCGACGATATGTGGGTTGGCGCCATGTACAACCGGCCGTTGTTTGAATATCACGGCGCCTGTGCAGGTTGTGGAGAAACGCCTTATGTACGGCTCGTTACCCAGCTCTTCGGTGATAGAATGGTCATCGCCAATGCAACAGGATGTTCATCGATTTACGGTGGCAGTGCCCCTTCCACACCGTATTGTAAGAACAGTGAGGGTAAAGGTCCCGCATGGGCAAACTCCCTCTTTGAAGACAACGCGGAATACGGATTTGGTATGTCCCTCTCGATCAACACGACAAGAGGTAGAATTGCAGACCTCATGGAGAAAGCCCTTAACGCCGGTGTTGACGGTGAATTAGCTGATCTGTTCAAAGAATGGATCGAGAAGATTGATGATGCAGATGCAACAGAAGAACTTGATCCCAAGCTCAAATCAGCCGTCGCTGCTGCCATCCCCGCTGCAACTGGCGATGTGAAATGTCTTCTCGAACAGATATTTGAACTCAGAGATTACTTTGTCAAAAAATCTGTCTGGATTGTCGGAGGAGACGGCTGGGCATACGATATCGGATACGGCGGACTCGATCATGTTCTCGCATCCGGTGAGGATGTCAACGTCCTTGTCCTTGACACCGAAGTCTACTCAAACACAGGCGGTCAGTCTTCAAAGGCCACACCCCTCGGAGCCATCGCTAAATTTGCCGCTGCCGGGAAACCGGTCAGAAAGAAAGACCTCGGCATCATGGCCAGCACTTACGGCTACGTTTACGTTGCCCAGATATCACTCGGAGCCAACATCAATCAAGCCTTTAAAGCCATTAAAGAGGCAGAAGCTTACAAAGGACCTTCCTTAATAATCGCCTATACGCCCTGTATCAATCACGGGATTAAATCAGGCATGGGAACCTCCATCGAGGAAGAGAAGAAGGCAACCAGCTGCGGTTACTGGCCAATATTCAGATACGATCCACGACTGGAAGATGAAGGCAAGAATCCTTTCCAGCTTGACGGGCCCAAGAAACTCGACGGCCAGTTCCAGGAATTCCTTGAAGGCGAAGTACGCTACGCCGCATTAAAGAAGACATTCCCGGACAGAGCAGAGGAGCTTGACAAGAAGGCAGAGGAAGACATGAAATTCAGATACAACAAATACAGAAGACTGGCTGGTATGGAAGAAGTTTAAAGCCGGAAGAAATCGTTTTTACATCAAGAAGAGGCCCCGTTTAAAATCAGCGGGGCTTCTTTTTTTAAGGCGTTCTGTCAGTATTCTTCACGTACCATATTGATAACGCCTTTTTCCTTATCGACGGCAAAGACCCTTGTCTTACCGTCGTAAAAGCGTATTCCGATCTCGTTGGTGCTCTTATCGGCATATGGGTTGATTCCCCGTATCCGTCCCCAATCAGGATTCAGTTCTGTTTTGTAATGATTGTTGCACACAAGCGAGCCGGAGGCTCTGAGTTCAAATGCCCTCAGGAAATGATCGTCGCTCACGAAGAAAAGAAAGTCGTTGTTGTTGGTGTAAAGCTTTACCGGCAACCATTTGGATCTGAGTCTGTAGCCAAGCTCATACGACTTGCCGTTCGGACTCAGCAACAGGAATTCCTTCCCGTGCAGTTCCCATTTCCAGTTAATGGAAAAACCCAGAGAAAAAACAATCATAAAGATAAAGAGGATGAAGAGTAACTTTTTCATAATGACACCACCTGAATGTGAATGAATTTATTGCTTCTGTCGTTTTTATTGCTCACTATCACTTGTTGTTATACTTCCTTCAGGGTTGCAAGGCTTTCTTTCAAAAAGGGCGGCAGAACAAAACTTGACGCATGGATGTCAGAACTGTAATACTGTAATTCTTTCTCCAAAGCATTATCATCTCTTTTTTTTGCTATACTTTTGTCACCTTTCATCCCCATTGTATAGGTCCAAAAACCTGAAGGGTATTGAGGTGAAAACCCCTTATACATTTTAACAGAAGGAAACGCCATGTCTATTCTACCATATGCCATTTCAAGCCATGATGTATCGTAAACCGGGTTCTCAGTCTGTGCAACCAGTAATCCGTCTTTTGTCAATGCATCTTTACAGTTCGTATAAAAACCTTCTGTAAAAAGATTCCCACCCTCTCCTGCTGTGGGATCCGTTGAATCAATCAGGATGACATCAAAAAAATCCTTAAATCGTGACACATATTCAGCACCATCTGTGTAAAAAAGCCTGGCCCGTTCATCCTCCATGGCCGAAGAAAGAGAGGGCAGATATTCCTTTGCCGCCAGGACTACTTCCTCGTCAATCTCGCACATATGGGCTTCTTCAACCTGTTCATGTCGCAGGACCTCCCGTAATGTCCCCCCGTCTCCTCCTCCGATGATAAGCACCCTTTCGGGAGAACTGTGGGAAAACATGGGGACGTGAACAAGCATCTCATGGTACATGAACTCAAAACGCTCTATCGTTTGGATAATGCCGTCAAGCGCAAATACTCTACCGGCATTGTCAGTATCAAAGATATCGATTCTCTGATACGCTGTCTGTTTTGAACAGATCATCTCTTTTATCTTAAAGAATGTGCCTGTTTGCCCTCCGTGAAAATACTCTTCAAATCTCAACGCATCACAGTTTTTTAATGCTCTTTTCATTAAATCGCCTCAACCTTGAACGGGGTCTCCTCATGGATTCCTATCTCTTTGTAATCTCCTCTTTTAAATTCATCAGTAACGGTCCTCCCGGCCCCGAAAGCCTTTTTAAGATGGTCGAAAGCCTTCCAGGGATCAACATGATCCCCGCAGGTAAAGACATCAACAGCTGCATATCCAAATTCAGGCCATGTATGTATCGTGATATGCGATTCGGACACAATAACAACCCCGCTGACACCATGAGGAAGGAATCTGTGAAAGCCTGACTGTACTACAGTAGCCCCGGATATGATAGCCCCTGTATTCATCTCGTTTTCAACTTTTTCCACACTGTCGAGCGTTTCTTTATCACATTCGTAAAACTCCGCTAAAAGGTGTCTCCCCAATGCCTTCAAACAAATCAACTCCCTCCGTCAATTGGCGGTTTTTTTTAATCAAATTTTATCCACAGGAGCCTGCTTTCAAACTCCTCACTTGTATTCTTTACGTGATGTTTTTTGTCAGCTTTGAAATAAAAACAGTCCCCTTCTTCCAATCTGTATACCTTGTCATCAAGGAATAAAGAAAGGGACCCTGAGATTAAAAACCCAAATTCATCGCCGTTGTGGTAGTCCTCCACATCCGTCTCTGCATTCGGTTCAAGCAACAGATAATAGGCATCCAACTCCTTATCTTCAATCTCGTCCATCAGCATCTTAATGTTTATACCGGGTGGCATGTCATATAAAGGAACCCGGTCGTCCTTCTTGTAAACAATCTTCTCATCGCTGTAATCGGAAAAGAAAGCATTCAAGCTGCTGCCCACCGCCTTGATGATCCGTTCAAGGTTATCAACTGTGGGCGAAGTCTTATCCGACTCTACCTGAGAGATAAAACTCCTTGCCAGATCAGCCCGTGAAGCAACATCTTCCTGAGTCATTCCCTTTGATAAACGGAGCTTTCGTATCTTGTCTCCCATGTCCATGCTGCCGGCTCCTTTAAACTGCTGTCCATTTAAATAACCTTTTTCGTCAAAATCGCATACATTATATCATTTTCACTTCACAAGGTCAAGGTTTTTCAACGACTCTTTCTTTCCAGTTTCCAAAGCGCAGGAAGAGAAAGGCAATGATCATCGCGCTGATATTACTGATGATCATCGCATAAAAGATCCCTCTATATCCCAGTACATTGGCCATCAGCATCACTAGCGGGATTCTAACACCCCACAGCCTGATCAAATCAGCAGTGGTTGCCTGCACGGTATGCCCCGTTCCCCGAAGAGCCCCCTGGAATACCGCCATCGTCCCGAAAAAAGGCAACGACATTGAAACCAGCTGGAAGAAGACCTTTCCCGTCTCGATGACATCCGGTTCGTTGACAAAGAACTTTGTGACGTACTGGCCAAAAAAGAACAGAAGCGTCGAGATGCCCAGTATAATTGAAAAAGTCAGCAGAGAGGCCTTTTTCACCGTTTCCTCCGCCTTTTCGGGTTTGTCTGCTCCAACAAATTGCCCGGTCATCGTTGCTGTTGCCAGAGACATCCCGATGGCAAACATTGTCACCATAGACAAAACGCGCTGGCCAACACCATATGTGCTGATGACCGTTGTCCCGAATCTTGAAACAACACCCATGATGAAAGAAAAGCCAACCGCTGTCACCGACTGACCAATCGAGCCTGGCAGACCAATCGATATGACTTTTTTGATCATCTTAAAATCCGGAACAAAGTCTTTCAAATGAACGGTGAACCCGATCTTTCCCGTCGAAAGCACATAAACAAAGTAAAGGGTGACGCTCCCCCTTGCGATCAATGTTGCCGTTGCTGCCCCTTCGACCCCCATGCCAAAAACAAAGATCAGCAGAGGATCAAGGATGATGTTTAAAACAACTGCGAAAAACATCATCTTCAACGCGATGACGGAATTCCCCCATCCTCTGAAAATGCTTGAGAGCAGCTCTCTGAAGAAAATAAAGGGGATGGCAAAGATCATGATCCTGAGATAGCTCAGGGCGGTATCAAACAACTCGTCGGAGATATTCATCAGACTCAGGATTTCATCTGAGAGGATATATCCGAATACCATTATCAGCACAGCAATCACAAGCACCGTGATGATGACCTGTGCAGCTGACTTTTCTGCCATCTCTTTGTTCTTCATGCCGGTGTACTGGGCAACCATCGAAGTGGCTGCATGAGAAAAACCGAGGGCGAGTGAGATAAAGATAAAGATAATGGGAAAAGTAACAGTCGGGGCTGAGAACTCAAGCTTACCCAGTTTGCCGAGGAAATAGGCATCCGTAACGTTGTAAATGGTTTGAAGCAGATTCGTCAGCACAATCGGCCAGGCAAGGTTAAACAGCCCCCTGTATATCGTCGTGTTGAATATATCCACCTTTCTATTCAGCCTTTTATTCAGTTCTTTGAAGAAGCTCAACGTGATCAAACCCTTTCATTAATGTTCGTTAACCGAATTATATCACAATCAAGACGCGATTTCCAGACTCTGTCATCCCTTAATGGAAAAATGTTATACTATCACAGACAACAGAGGTTACTATAAGCAGGTGAGAGGATGTCAAAAAAGACCGGTCTCTTTTTATTAGTCGTTATCATCATTTTAATCGCTGTCTACACCATTTTTGTACTGGTCAATAACGCCAGAATTGACATGGAATACAACGCTTTTCTCAACAATCCGGACCAGCATATTGGCCAGGTTGTTCATTTGAAGGGTCAGACGTACAAGGTTGAAGACAAAGGGGCTGATGAGTACGCAATGTACGTCTTTACGCGAAAAAAAGAGTATGAGTACGATGATGATCTGATCTATGTGAACAGCTATACCGGTAAAGATATCAAAAATGATCAAGTCATCAGCTTTAAGGCTCAAATGGTAGGTATCACCACTTTCACAAAGAAGAACGGAGAGCAGATCAAGATACCCGAATTCGAACAGGCACAATAGTCACTTGACAATCCTCTTCAACTGTGATAAAATAATTTTGCTTCGGGTGCGTAGCTCAGTGGGAGAGCGCTTCCCTGACGCGGAAGAAGCCGAAAGTTCAATCCTTTCCGCACCCACCAGCAGAAGAGGGGCCTTTTATAAGGGCCTCTTTTTTTATTCGAGGTGATCGTTATTTCTTCAAAATACGCATTTTTTGGCGGTTCTTTTGA
>CAZVWW010000001.1:0-19611 GCA_964631265.1 uncultured Thermotogaceae bacterium | reverse complement strand
CTTTTCACAAGTGGAAAGATTACCGCACAATCCTGGAGCTGACAAAGCTAGCCGTCTTTCATAGAAAAACAAGCAAGTCAAAGCAATCAAATACACTTGAATCAACATACAAAGACAGAATTCTGAGATTCCCGACACCGATAATCGAGATCTCGTCCACTGAAATCAGGAAACGGGCTATTTCCAAAAGTTCACTCAGAGGATTTGTACCGGAATCCATCGAGCAGGGGATCAGGACATGCTATTCAAAAAAAACTAAGGATGCGCTTTAATCTTCCTACAGTTCTTTTAGAGCATCAATTTCACCTTGCATACCGTTGATAGTTGGAATTTGGATTTGTAATATGTTATACTAAAAATATATTTAATAAAAATATATTTACTAAATACTTTTTTATCGAAAGAGGTAAAATGCAACTCATAAACCGGCTTAAGGAAAAGGAATATCTGGAAAACAGAATGCGGTCTTCAAAAGCTGAAATGATTGTCATCTACGGGAGAAGGCGGGTTGGCAAGACCTTCTTGCTGTCAAACGTGTTCAAAAACGCTTTGTTTCTAACGGCAGACCTCTCGAGCACTTACACACTGATGAATTCGTTTTTGGATGAATTCAAAGATCTGCTGGATTTACCGGAGAGTATTAAAATCAGTGACTGGAACGAATTCTTTCAATTACTGCTTCAATATGTTAAACGTTCTGATGACAAAACGGTTGTCATATTGGATGAATTCCAGTATGTCCCCATGCAGGACAAAGGTTTTATGTCCGTTTTTCAAAAATGGTGGGATAGGGAATTCATTAAACAAAATGTCCTGTTTATTCTGTGCGGATCGTATATCGGCATGATAGAAAGAACAGCACTGTCTCAGAGTAGTCCAATATACGGAAGAAGAACCGGACAGTATAAGATTGAACCAATGCAATTTCAAGAGGCATCAGAGTTCTTAGGTAATATAAACGCAGAGGAAAAAGTGAAAATTTTTTCGATTACCGGCGGAATCCCGCTTTATTTGAACGAGATGGCGGGTTTACAAACCTTTGAACAAGCCGTTTTAAAGAAGTGTTTTTCACCGGGGGAGTTTCTCCTTGAAGAAGGAACCTTTCTAACAATGGAGGAATTCACAAAAGATTCCGCCTTGTATTTTGATATTTTGAAGACCGTGGCGTCGGGAAGAACCACACCAAATGAGATAGCAACATTGACGGGGATTCAATATAACGGCCTCGGCACTTATCTGAAAAAGTTAACAGAATTAAATTTGTTAAAAAAAGAATATCCCTTCTCTTTGAAGACCGTGAAGAAAAAACCCCTCTACTTCATAGATGATGATTATCTCAGGTTCTATTTCAGATTTATACTGCCTTATAAAGAATTAATATACAGGGGAGAGAGTGAAACCGCATTGAAGAGATTAGATGAAAAGTTCAGTGTATTTTGTTCTTTTACTTACGAAAAAATTGCCAAAGATTTTCTCTGGAAGACCCTCAAACCGGACAAAATTGGGAGATGGTGGAAAAAAGACAAAGAAATTGATATTGTGGCGATGAAGGACAATCAACTCATCGTGGCGGAGTGCAAATGGACCAATAAACCGGTTGACAACAGAACGCTGAGTAAACTACAGGGCAAAACGGGGAGTCTCCTGGATGATTTAAAGGTTAAAACAGAGGATATTGAATACTATCTATTTTCAAGAAATGGTTTTAAAGGCATCCAGAAAACAGACAATATCCATTTAATCTCTCTGCTTGATAAGTGATATACTTAACCGGATAAATGGGTTGCACAGTGGAAGGAATGATTCAACAGATGAAAAAGGTGGAGTTGCTGTCACCGGCGGGAAACCTTGAAAAATTGAAAATGGCTTTTGCCTACGGGGCCGATGCGGTCTATATCGGGGGGCAGGCGTTTGGGTTAAGAGCGGGGGCAAAGAATTTTTCCGTTGAGGAGATCCATGAGGCTGTCAACTATGCTCATGAGCTGGATCGGAAGGTCTATGTCACCGTCAATATTATTGCACATAACGCAGATCTTCCCCAACTTCCGCCCTATTTACAGGCCTTGAATGAGGCAGATGTCGATGCCGTCCTTGTCTCCGATCCCGGTGTCTTTGAGATTGTCAGAGAAACGGCCCCCGGGATGGAGATCCATCTCAGCACACAGGCCAATGCAACCAATTACCGGACGGTCAGTTTCTGGGGCAGGCAGGGGATGAAAAGAGCCGTTGTCGCGCGTGAGTTGTCCCTCCAGGAGATAAAAGAGATCAGACAAAAGATCGGAGAAGATATCGAACTGGAAGCTTTCATCCATGGCGCTATGTGCGTCTCATACTCCGGGCGATGCCTCTTGAGCAGTTTTTTGACAGGAAGAGATGCCAACAGAGGCAGATGTTCACATCCCTGCCGTTGGCAATACTACCTGATGGAATCCAAAAGAGAAGGCGAATACTTTCCCGTTGAAGAGGATTCGAGGGGAACGCATATCTTGAATTCGAAAGATCTTTGTATGATAAGACATATCCCGGAGTTGATAAAGGCCGGTATCAAAAGTTTGAAGATAGAAGGCAGGATGAAGAGCTCATTTTACATTGCAACCGTCACAAGAGCCTACAGAATGGCGATTGATGACTATTATCGGAAAGGCGAAGGTTGGGAATTCAATCCCTACTGGCTTGAAGAGATTGAGAAAACAAGCCATAGAAAATTCACGACCGGTTTCTATTTTGAAGATAACGGCGAATCCACACAGGATTATTCAACCAGCAAATACACCCGGCATTACAGTTTCATCGGACTTATCAAAGAAAAGATCGAAAAAGACAAGTGGAGAATCGAACAACGGAACCGTTTCTTTTTAGAGGATGAGGTTGAGATCATCAGCCCCCGGGGGGTAAAAACAATCTTTTCAAAGGTTAAGGAGATCATTGATCCCGTCACAACTGAATCAAGAGAACAGGCACCGCATCCTCAGGAAGATCTGATCGTCCGGCTTGAAGGGACCGAGAATATCGAACTTGAGGAAAAATCCATCATGAGAAAGAGGACGGATAACCATTAAGACTAATAGATGGGATACCAGGACCGGCAGAATCACGTTAATCGTATTCGGGTTGTTGTTGTACATATTATTATCGTTTATTGCCCAATCACTTCATAAACCGGAAGGGTATCCCCTTGATGGGACATGGACAGTCGTATCAGACGATCAGATTACCAGGATCACATTACCGCACTTCGAGACTTCCGACCAGGAAAACGTGGTTGTGTATAAAACGACATTTGACAAAATGGATGCCAACACACTGGTCATCCCCAGCTTATCCGCATACGGGATTGAGGTCATGTTGAATGGGGAGCAGATCTACAGGATTGGCAACCCGGCGCAAAAGACTGCAAATATCTGGAACTATTCGCATATGGTAACCTTCGACAATAAACGCCTGAAAGAGGAGAATACACTTGAGATCAAGCTGTACAGTCTGTTCGATCACGGTATCGGAAATACTCCGTATCTGGCCAACCAAAGTGAGATCCTGACCAAGGTACAACTCGCCAATTTCTTCAAAAATGATATATTCCTCATCTCGATCGGCATCTCATTCTCCTTCGGCATTATTTTGATTATTCTCGGCTTTGGCATTCCAGAAAGAAAAGGGGTCCATTTCTCCTTTGGAATGGCAAGTATTCTTGTTGCCATATATATTTTTGATTTTCAGTTCAGGATCTCTACCGGATCGATGGTCAATTTTTTAACATTAAGAAAGATATTCTTCAGTAGTTTATATACTGGAATCTTTATGCTTCTCCAGGGCGTGGAATTTTTCATTTATGGAAGGCGGCGGTTTTCAAAATATCTACAGTGGATCATCCCGGCCATGGTACTTGCCATCATGGTCTCACCGAACTTCTTTGTTTTTCAGAATGTGCACGTCTACAGCCTTTATGTCGTCCTTGTCCTGATGCTGATCTCTTGTGTTGAGATATTTATGAGAATGCAGAAAGAGTTCCTCTTCGCGGCGACCTTCCTGGTGCTTTGTGTCATCCATGATGTATCAGCCGCCCTTTTCGGACTGGATTATACTTTTTACGTCGGTTACGGGATCATCCTGACAGTCTTTTCGATCAGCATCGTGATCATCGCCTTCTTTAAAAACACCTATTCAAACATGGAAAATGCGAGACGGAAAGCACAGAGAGATCCACTGACCGGCGCTTTTAACAGAAGTGCCTTTGATAACCTGGTCTTTAATGAAGACGACCTGTTGATCGTTGTTGATTTTGATGATTTTAAAGCCATCAACGATCGATACGGCCATGATGAAGGCGACAGGCTGTTAAAACTCTTTTACACAATATCTTCAGAAAACATGCGCCAGGGGGATATGATCATCAGGATCGGTGGCGATGAATTCGTCTTCCTGTTAAGGTCATGTCCTGTCGATAGTGCAAAAAAGCGGATGCGCCAGATAAAAGAAGAGATCAACGCCGAAACAGATCAATATACGTTTGATTTCTCATATGGGTTCCACAAGGTTGAATCCAGCATCGACAAAACATTCAATATTGCCGATAGTGCGCTTTACAAAATGAAAAACGCCAAAAAGCAAAACGGCTAACCGGTTTGAATCCTTCTGTACCGGCTTGCAAAGAACCCGGAAAAGACAAAGAAAACAAGAGAGATCACAAAGAACAGCAGCCCAATGGCTGAGAAATCAATGGATGTGATCTGGGTTTGATTTCTTGTAACGGTCCCGAACAAGGTCGGAAAAGACTGTGAGAGCCAGTATGAGAAGAAAAAGGAAAAGATCAACGATCCCGTCAGTATGGATATAAAAGATACCGCCTTCTCCTGAGACAGAAGCGCCATGATGCCGATTAAAATCGCAAAGCCTCCGGCCACTGCGAACGGAAGCCAGTTGGGCGTTGAAAAGCCGGGATACTGTTTCACGACATATGTCAAAATCCCGGGATAAACAATGTTCCAGAGCCATATGCCAATGAAAAAACCGGCAAGCAGACCGCCCAGAAAGAATATAAACTTAAAAAGCGCGAAGACGACTGCGGCAATCACAAGCCCGGTTAAGACAGTAAAGACGATTTCTGCTGTGGGATTTCCGGCAATAAGCCCCTTGACATACTCAATGTTGGCAATCACAGGGAAGACCAAAGTAGTCCCGGCAAAAAAACCGACAATTGCAATGATTACTTTGGGAAACCACCGGCTTGCGAGTAAAAGCGCAATGGCCAGTGGAAGAGAGATATACCAGTAATCAACGATACTGGTCAGTAATGGTAAAAATGAGTTGATATCGATCTGTTGAACATTTTGTATTTGCGTCACATTCCCCATAAGCTCCTCCTATTTGACAATCATACTCACATAACCAACCACATGTGAGTAATCTCCGGTCATCACACCGCTCGTTGAATGCTTCAACATCTCGGGTTGACCCATCTTACCCTCAAGAACGGCAGCAACCGGACCAAAACCACACATGGAGATATCCATCTCGCTGATCGAACCATACATCCTTTCGATGTTTTGTTCCAGTATGTGCGAAATAACCTCTTCATCCTTTTCCCTTGTTTCCGCCTCAGGTTCGTAATGATTTAAATCGGTTGAAGCGATAAAGAGAATATTCTTCTCTTCTTTCAGTTTCCTGATAACCGATCCAATTTCCATTGCTGTCTTTTTGCGTTGATCCATCATTGCGATTGGGAGGATCTTGATATCTCTGCCAAAGACATACTGAAGCAGGGGAAGATGAATCTCGATGGAGTGCTCATCAGTATGAGCCTCATAATTGGCCTCGGCATAATCGTATTCCTTTAAAAACTGACGGGCAAGGTCTTTGTCTATTGCCACAGAGCCAAAAGGGGTTTCCCAATCCCCATCGTCCCATACACTGACGGGCATTCCAAGACCCGTATGGCTCGGTCCTAACAGAACGATTGTATCCGGTGTTCCCATCTTTGCAGCCTCGACCATTCCCCAGGCAGCAACCGGACCGCTTGCCATGTAGCCTGCATGGGGGAGTATCATTCCATAACTTCTTTCCAGTTTCTTATCTGAAAGAGACGGCTCTGCGCCCGGACCTTCTGAATGCTTGAAAAGACTCTTGATCTGGTTCCTCAATGCAAGGAGATTCCCCTGATAATATATGCCTGCCACGACCGGTTTCCTTAACAAATATATCGCCCCTCTCTTATTTTCAGTACTTCAAAGAGATTATACCATATCTGTAACACGAAAAAAGTCAAAATATAGTATAATCGGATTCGTTTGATTAGGTTACAAAACTAATTCCGGAGGGGTTCTTATGATAAAACAGTTCATATCCTATTACAAACCGCACCTGAAACTATTTTCACTCGATATCTCCTGTGCCTTTTTAATGGCGGGTATTGATTTAATATTTCCACAGCTGACAAGAAAGGCGCTTGACGATTATATCCCCAATTCAAACATGAACACCTTCTTCATCATGATTGTTGTCCTGGCGGTCCTTTTTACGATACGGCTTGTCCTAAAATACATCGTCGATTACTGGGGGCATGTGGTTGGAACCCGCATGGAGTACGATATGAGAAAAGACATCTTCTCACATCTGCAATCCCTTTCATTCAGTTATTTTGATCAGGTCAGAACGGGAAAGATTATGTCAAGGATCGTCAATGACCTGCGTGATATAACAGAATTGGCCCATCACGGACCCGAGGATGTCTTTATTTCCATCATAACACTCGGAGGGGCCTTTGTCTTGCTCTTTATGACCAACGTTTACCTGACGCTTATCGTTTTCGGATTCATTCCCATCATGCTGTTATACGGGATTGCAAAGAGAAAGAAGATGTCCAGAGCGTTTAAAACGGTTAGAAAGAAGATCGCCAATGTCAACGCCAATATTGAAAACAGTATCTCCGGTATCCGGGTCGCAAAATCTTTTACCAACGAAGACTTTGAAATGGAGAAATTCGATGAAGGGAACAGAGAATTCAGGGCCTCAAGAGAATTCGCTTTCAAGGCCATGGCTGAGATGACCTCGGGCATTGACTACTTCGCCAACATTCTGAAAGTAGTGGTTCTGGGATTCGGCGGATACTTCTGCTACAGAGGATGGCTCACGGTCGGTTCGCTGGTGGCCTACTTCATGTACATTGAGATCTTCATCCAACCCATCCGGCGTCTGATGATGTTCACCCAGCAGTTTGAATCAGGCATGGCCGGATTTGAACGGTTTCTTCAGATTTTGGATATTGAACCCGAAATCTACGAGAAAGAGGAGGCAGTTGATCTTAAAGACGTTAAAGGCAGAATCGATATCGATCATGTCAATTTTTCTTACGATCAGAAGGAGTATGTGCTGAAAGATCTGAGTTTCAGTATCCCGGAGGGTAGAACAATCGCACTTGTTGGCCCCTCAGGAGGCGGTAAAACAACCCTTTGCCATCTTATCCCGCGATTCTATGAGATCGATTCCGGCAGTATCAAGGTGGACGGGCATGATATCCGTGATGTCAGGATTGAATCGTTGAGAAACAATATTGGAATTGTTCAGCAGGATGTTTTCCTCTTTGCAGGAACCATCAGGGATAACATCGCATACGGCAAGGGGGATGCGACCTACGACGAAGTGGTTCAGGCGGCTGAACACGCCAATATCCATGATTTCATCATCACCCTTGAAAACGGTTATGATACTTATATCGGTGAGAGGGGAGTTAGATTATCCGGTGGGCAGAAGCAGAGGATCTCCATCGCCCGGGTCTTTCTGAAAAATCCGCCGATATTGATACTCGACGAGGCAACATCCGCACTTGACAATGAGACGGAATTGAAGATACAGCAATCGCTCGAGCGGCTTTCAAGAGGGCGAACAACACTGGTCATCGCCCATCGGCTTTCAACGATCAAGAACGCCGATGAGATACTGGTTGTGTCAAACAGCGGCATCATGGACAGAGGATCCCATCAGGCCTTAATCGAAAAGGGCGGCTATTATGCCAAACTGTACCATGCCCAGTTCAAGGGCTATCTGCCGGATGATATTTGAGTTTTAAAGTAATCAACGCCAGAAAGTTTCGGCAAGCACAAGGGTCTTCTTGCTACTGTCCGTGATCTTGTGTAAAACACGGCCGTTTTCAGTATATTGATTATAAACCCGTATCTCTTTGCCGAGATCAATCTCACGTTTATAAAAGACCCTTATCCGGCACAACTCTCTTTCCTCCGAAAATCCTGAAGGAAGCGAGTTGTAGAGCCACCGGATATAAACACTGTTGTTGACGTGATCATAATTATCAATATCGGTCCTGGATACCTTCAAGTGAACCGGTTCGATCTGATCGTGATTGATGGAAGGGGGATTTTTGATGGTGAAGGGACTCTCTTTACCGGTTACCCCGTAAAGGGCATACATGTAATCACGGGCCATCGCCGGTCTTCTTCTCTTGAGATTGATCAGAATCCACTTTGACTTCCCTCTTGCGATAATCTTCTTTTCCGTATCCTCAATGATGAATTCCCGAAATGCGATATAACGGTCTATAGAGTGGGCGATGGTCTTAACCGTCACCCTTTCAAGATAGTCAGGGTATCGCGAGATTTCAATATCCCAGTTCAGGATTATCCACGCAAGCGATTCGTCCTCAAGGATATTCTTCTCCATATCATAGTAGTTGCCGGCCTTCTGTGCCACTTCATTAAAGTAATTGACAATCGTCACAACATTTGCCCTTTTCGAATAAAAGGCATCCGTATATCTGATTTCCATCTGCTTCTCTACGGTATTATTGATATGCATCACCCTGTTTTTGTCTCATTGTAGCATAAAATCTCTTTTGATAATGACAAACCCCCGCTTTTGTTGCAGCGGGGGTTTTTACAGGGGGATAAGATTAAAAATAGATCTGAGGACTTTGGAAGTTCAATGAAGAGCGTTCGAATATTACCAGGGAATTTGCTCCGGGATTGTTTGTTTTAACCTTCTTAAAGGCCAGATAATATAATTTGAGATAGTTGTTGGCGAATGTCGGATAAGTTAACCCCGTGACAGTGGGCCAGTTGGCTGACTGCGTATAATAGTCGATCTGAAGGAGAAAATCACTGGTGAATTCCACGTACTGATCATCAGCACCGTTGTGGTCCACGACTGAATAATAGGTATCATAATCCGGATAGGCCCCCTGATCCGATCTCGTTGAGGCGATGAAGAGATCGAGATTAGGATGAGGAGTAGCCAGTCCGTCGAAATAATCCGTCCAGCTTCCGCCGTGGCATGTCTCGATGATAACTGAGAAATTAATGTTTGGATAGGCATTCATGAGGGTCACAAGACTGTTTGTGCTGAAACCTGTTCCGCCAACACTCATATACTGATGGCCGCCGTGTGCGACGATATAGATTGTTATATTGGACATTCGGATATGGTCATCGATTAAAGTCTGAACAGCATTTTGAATATCAATGGTGGCATTGTCCGGATAATCAACAGCTTCCACATACGAGGGTCCCATCAGTTGTTCCATCGCATCAACCACGTCATCATGGACATCCGACGCTTCACTGTATAAACTCTCAGAAGGTCTTAACCCGTTTACAACGACGGCTCCATAGGATTTAATATATTGGATGATATCGACTACAATATGAGTATAATCGGGGATATAGATCTCAACCGGATTCCAGATAACATAATCAGCTACAAATCGTTCTTTCAGTTTTTTTGTCAATACTTCCGGAGGCTCTCCGTTGACAACCGGCCTGCCCACCGTTTCTTTTTCATAGAGTTTGTCACCGTTTTTGCCTATGACGAGGATCTTACCCGGATGGTTGTAAAAACCGCCAGGTGCCTCATCCAAATAGAAAAGCCAACCACCTTTGCTGAGTTCCCTTGCCTGACGTATAGAACTCGTCCCTTCTCCGATTACCTCGGCACCAACTGTTTCTCCGGCTTGGACTTCACTAAGAAACATTCCCACCGATTCATCTTTAGAGTCCTGTTCACCAATCCATGTTAAAAAGATCGTTCTGGCAGTGTCATAAGTGATGGTAACCTGTGTACCGGTACCACTGCATGAGATAATTCCAAAGGATATGATTATAACTAAAACCCCTAAAAAGAATGCTTTTTTCAGTCTCATAAAACACACCTCCACAAAGAATTTTGGAACAAGTACAATTACAGGAGAAAACTAATATTGTCGCATGAGGTCTGTGTTCAAAAGCTTTGGGATTTTGTAGAAGATTTTAGTTTAAAACAACAGAGATGATCGTAGAAACGAAAGAAATTGGGGAAATCTGCTCCCATTAGAAAGGATATCATTAACTCTTTTCGGCCTAATGGTAGAGGTGTAACGAGATTTTACTTATAATATTATAACTTATTGTACCTAATAAATAAGGTATAAACTCACTTCCCAAAATGAACCCATCTATCATTAAACATTTTGAATGATTGCTTTTCCGTTAAACGGGGGCTTTTTTCATCAGCCTGTTTATTTTTTTCTGGGATATCCGATAAGTCTATAACCCGTAATATTTAGAAGGAAGTGATTCTTATGGGTGTAGATGGAATTTCAAGTGGTGTTGTCTCTGCCGCAATGCAGATGAAAAACCTGCAGGTTTCCTCTGAGATTGAGACTTCCGTTATGAAAAAGGTGATGGATCAGGCTCAGGAAAACAATAAACAGCTGTTGGAGACACTACCAAAACAAGATGGTTTAGGCTCGGTTCTTGATGTACGGGTTTAGCAGAGGGGGAGGGGAAACTTCCCCTCTGTTTTTTTTAGGCTTATCCATAAGTTAATATACATCGGGTAGAATAGTATGCCAGAAAAATCAATAGTTAGAGATTAACCGTTGATTTTCGTTTGGTGTTATGGTACAATATAACACAAGCAAACTTATTTTATGAGGTGAGTATTATGAAGAAAAGTCTTTTAGTGGCAGCTTTGATTTTACTAATCCCCTTTATGTTCTTTGCGAGCGAGGTTTCTGAAACAGTGACCGATATCCTGGAAAGTGGTTTCGTCGAGATGAAGGCCGATGTTGCTGTCGGATCACCCGTGACAGTTGGCAACAAAACGGTTATCCCGTTGTTTGAAGCCAATACAAGCTTTGGAGGCGGACTTGGCGGACCAAACGGGGTTGCCTTTGGCGGGGGTGCCGGCGGCGGGCTGGACCTGCTTCCCTATTCAGTCCTAATCATATCCGAAGACGGTGTGGAAGTTGTACCGGTTTCAAACAAGGTTCCCTTCCTCCAGCAGTTGGTCGGTGTATTGCCCGAGGTCCTTCCGATGGTAATGGAATTAATGGGTATGGGCGAGATGCCGGCAGAAACAGAGAAAGCTACGCCGGTTGAACCCGAGAAGGAGCAAAAGGCAACTCAGTCAGTAGAGAGTGCCGTCAAGCAATTATCTGAGATGATGGCCGGAGAACTGAACGAAGAGACTTTGAGAGGGGCGAAAAAGGAAATCGATTCCCTCATCGCCAAAGCAGCACCAAACAACGCAAGGTTAAATGCATTGCAGGGTTATGTTACACTCAGGCTTATCGAATTTTCAACCCCCTTACAACAGATGAAGATGGCCATGGATGCACAGCGGCAGATCGAGAAAGCCCTTTCATTAGACCCGGATGACTACTTTGCGAATCTTGCAAACGGCTGGTTGAATCTGTACAGTCCGATGGGCAATATAAAGGCCGCTATCGGGTCATTCAAGAAGGCCATTAAGGGAAGGCCGAATTCAGCCGAGCCCTATTTTGGCGTCGTTGAAGCGATGACAAAAGCCGGCATGACTAAAGAAGCCCATGATTACGCTGGAGTCGCGAAGAAGATTGCACCAGACGAAGCCGAATACATCGATTCATTACTCAAAACAGACAAAGAATAAAAAAATAGCATCTTCAAATCATCAGGGGATTTTTTTAAATCCCCTTTTATTGACAGAAGCTGTACCATTTGTTATAATACAGTAATCGTTATTATTTGAGGTGATCAGATGATTCATCTAAACAATTTCACAAAAAGATACGGCAAGCATCAAGCCCCGGCAGTGCAGGACATCAATCTCGAGATTAAACCGGGCGAGATATTCGGTTTCCTGGGCCCCAACGGGGCAGGAAAATCGACCACGATCAAATCCATCGTCGGCCTTCTGAAGCCATCCGGGGGAAGGATTACGGTAAACGGGTATGATATCGAAAAAGAACCTGTGAAGGCAAAGAATCACATTGGATATGTTCCCGATGAAGCCATCCTCATGGATAAGATCAGGGGGATAGAATATCTGAATTTCATAGCGGATGTTTTTTCTGTGGACCATTCGCTCAGAAAGAAAAGAACGGAGTCCCTCTCTGAACATTTCAAGCTTGTGAACGCTCTGAGAAATCCAATCAACACCTATTCTCACGGAATGCGGCAGAAGCTTGTTTTGATCGCGGCATTACTCCACAACCCGGAAAACTGGATATTGGATGAACCCATCGTGGGACTGGATCCTGAATCGGCCTTTATCCTCAAGAAGATGATGAGAAATCATGCCGACAAAGGGAAAACGGTCTTCTTCTCAACGCATGTCATGGAGATTGTCGATAAGATCTGTGACAGAGTGGGTATTATATCAAATGGTCAGCTGATATTCATTGGAACCGTTGATGAACTCCGCCAGAACAAAGGGGACAGAAGTGTTGAAGAAGTCTTTTTGGAGGTGACCGGCAGTGAGGCTGAAAACAACAACTTCTCTTATCTCGACGCTGATTAATGCTCACTACGGACTCTCAAAACGACAATATCAGTATTTCGAGAAGAAAGAGAGGATATGGGAACCGATTCTCTTCACCGGCGTCATCATAACGCTTTTGATAACGCTCGGTCCCATTTTTGTCAACCTTCAACAGGGAATGATTGAGGAATACCGGAAAATCGGGCTGGAAGCGTTGTTTTTAAACAATTCAATCATGATAACCGGAATGCTGGGTTTCTTCCTTGGGTTGTTCTTTGTTGTGAATGAATTCTTCTACACCAGGAATCTTTCTGTCCTTGTCCCATTGCCCTTAAAACCGAAAGAGGTTCTGGCGGGAAAGCTAACCGTTATTCTGTTGGATCAGATCTGGATATCCCTGGTGATTTTTTTACCATCAGCCCTCATTTACGGGGTTAAACTCAACGTTAATCCTGTCTATTGGATAGCCGTCTTTGTGATATTTGTTTTTGCACAGTTCTTTCCGGTCCTGCTCCAAACGATCTTTATTCTGCCCGTATCCCGATTTTTTAATTTCGGAAAACACAGGGATTTTATGGTGTTCTTTTTCTCGATTTTACTCCTTGTAGGCATACTGGGATTTCAATTCTGGATCAGTAACGATCTGATGTCCGGTGATGTTTCAGCGGAGAGGATGACTGAGATCATGTCTGATCCTGACAATATGATCAATAAAATCGGAAAGGCTTATCCGCCTGCTTTTCTCGGTGTAAAGGCCTTAACAACCACCGGATTTGCTCAGTTTTCCTGGCTGTTAGGATTCATTGGATTTCATCTCATCTGTTTCTGGATTGCCTTACTGATAGGGGAAAAGATGTACTATGAGAGCTTTCTCAAGTTCCAGGATCATGCCGGCCGGACAAACAAATTTACCACGAAGCAGATTTATTCTGCCATAGGCAAAAGGCGCTCTCCCTTTCAGGCACTGTTGTCAAGAGAATGGCGTTATTTTCTCAGAGTTCCCTCATTCTCCTTCAACGGGTTTGGAAATGTCGTGATCTTCCCGGTCTTAATCGTTATCTTTTACTTTGCAAAGAACAACAGTGAATTTCAAGTGCTTTTTGAAAAGCTCATGGCATTAAACCGATACAATCTTCCAATCGGAGCCCTTTTAGGCACTCTTGTGGGCGGGATGAACATGCTGTCATCAACAGCCTTCAGCAGAGAGGGGAAATTGCTCGGGGAACTTGAATCGCTTCCCATCAGCAGTACTGCCTTGTTCAAGGTCAAACTGATTCATGTCAGCATGATTTCATTCATAGGCCCTTTGTCAGCTTCACTGGCATTTTTCCTGCTCTTCAAAGCTACGTTTATAGAATGCATTCTGATGCTTCTGATTTCCA
Organism: uncultured Thermotogaceae bacterium; assembly: GCA_964631265.1. Taxonomy (GTDB): domain Bacteria; phylum Thermotogota; class Thermotogae; order MWEM01; family MWEM01; genus CAZVWW01. The sequence continues at coordinate 5,503 of CAZVWW010000001.1, read as the reverse complement.
TTCTACTGGTCCTCTTTTTGAATCTCGTACAGATTCTGCTCGATGCCAGTTTTCCAACACTGAACTGGGAAAATCCTCAAAAGGCGATGAAACAGAACATAAACGGATTATATACGATCCTGATTGTTTTTGGTTTTGTTGGGGCGATCGCTTTTCTGGGTTTTCTGCTCCGTGATGTTTTATCAGCCGGTGCCATGAGCATTATCCTCTTCCTCATCGGATTGAGCGGTTGTCTGGCGTTTTATTCCCTTTCAAAAGGGGCTGTCTCACGTTTGATGGAAAGAGATTATACCGGATAATCCTATTTTCAAGGATCAGTTCTGCCAGTACAGCGGTATATCAAACCGATTCTTAAAAATAATGAAAAATATTTTTTTACTACTTGACAAATCTCTTTTTTTATAGTATAGTATACCTATCAAACGCACTTAGTGCGAAGACTTTTAGGAGGAACACGTTAATGGCAAAAGGTACAGTAAAGTGGTTTAACACACAGAAAGGCTACGGATTTATCACACAGGAAAGCGGAGACGATGTATTCGTACATTACTCAGCTATCGAATCAGAAGGTTTTAAAAATCTCGAAGAAGGACAGAAAGTAGAATTTGAAGTCCAGGAAGGTTCTAAGGGCCCACAGGCCGCAGGAGTTTCTGTTTTAGGATAAAAATCATCACCATTTCGATAGATTTTTAAATGAAAAAGGCGGATCATTTCCGCCTTTTTTTTATTGTGTGCTTGAACCCTTAAAACGATGAGCTGTGATCTATTTTCCGGCTGTAGGTCACGGGCATAAAGCCTTCCAGGTATGAGTCCCCTGGCTCATGTCCTTAATTAGCTTTTTAACGCTTCGATTCTGTCAGACAAATAAAATGTTGATCAAAAGAGCAGTTTATAATATTGAGTTCTCCAAAAAACGATTGTGTTAGAGCTTCCAAACATGCTATAATTATATCATTATCCTATTAACGGTATACTCCACCGTTGTAACTTCCGTGAATGGTTGAAGTGAACCTGTCTTACGAAAAGGGGGGGCACATGAAAAGACTGATGAAGAAGCTCTCGAATATGACGCTTGAGTCCAAAATATATCTGCTTTCCCTCGGTATAGTCCTGGTTTTTTTGATCATGCTTTTCTTTCAGTACAATTATACCAACAGTCTGATCAAAGAAAATGCTAAAGAGAAAATGGACCTCGTAACCAGGAATATTAACGCCGATATCTCCGCCTGGTTATCAAAAAACGGCTTGATTATCAAGAACATTGCCACTTTCATCAAAAGCACCGCTGATGAAGCGGCTGTTATTCAAGTATCGGGTTTAAACGATAGCAGAATCCTTGAGATTATGAAGACCTTTCTGCATGAGAACCCGTTCTTCACCTCCATATACTACGGCGATGAAAACAACAAAATGATAAACGCAAGTGGTTGGGACCCCTACGAGGGATTTGATCTGAGAACCCGATCATGGTACAAAAATGCCCTCAAAGAAGACGATCTTGTCTACACCAACCTTTTCCTGAATGCCAGCAAGGATGATATCATCATCTCTATTGCCTATCCAGTTCAATTTGATGGTAAGAATGCTGTCATTAGCGGAGACGTCTCGGTTAAAACACTCATCAGTGAGATTGCCGGTAAGCAACCGAGTGAATCCGGCTTTGTCTTTTTAATGGATGAAGAAAGCAATATTCTGGCGCATCCCAGATATACCGACTGGGATATCCTGAATATCCATTATAAGGATGAGCGATACTCTGATCTCCTTGAAAAGGCGAAAAAGAATCAAACCGAATTCTTTGATTTTGAACTCGAAGGAGAAAAAGGGTTTGTCGTTTTTAAGCATGTTGAGGGGTTAAACTGGTACCTTCTAAGCTTCATCCCTTACAGCGATCTCAACGCCGCCACAGAGAATCTCCCGGGCAATTTTGCCATTATTCTTATTCTCATCACCTTTATCATCTTTATCTTTTTCAGAATTCAAAAGAAGAATATTGTAGAACCTATCAACACTTTGAAAGAGAAGATTATTGGACTGGATTTCAAAGAAAATTTTCAACAGAGAATCGATTATCCGATCCGAAATGAATTCTCTTCACTCGTCGATACCATCAACGGGATGCTCAGTGAAGCAAGAAATACCTTTCTTGAAAAGGAATCTGCTGAAGAAGAGCTAAAAGCCATGAATGAAGAACTCCTATCGGGAAATATAGAACTTGAAAATGAAAAAGAGCTTCTAAACGGCCTTGTCGAAAACCTGCCAGTGGGGATCATGGTCCTGGATTCGGATCTGAATATCATTATTACAAACTATGAGTTCACCCAACTGACAGGTTATGACACAGAAGATATTAAAAGCATCAATGAATGGTTTGAACTCGCGTGTACTGATCCGCATTACAGCAGAACAGTGTGGTACAACTCGATCTATTTAAAAGAAGAAAGCAGCGTTATTCAGTCCAGAATCGTCACAAAAGAGGGAGAAACAAGGGTCGTTGAATTTCGTTCCAACAGGCTGAAAAACGGCAATGTTATCATCAGTCTGACAGACATCACCAGGAAAAGAGAAGATGAAAACAAGATACTTGAAAGTGAAAAAAAAGCAAAAAAGGCAAACCGGGCCAAGTCAGATTTTCTTGCCAATATGAGCCACGAGTTGAGAACACCACTGAATGGCGTGATCGGTTTCGCTGAAATTATCAAAGACACAGAGCTGACAGATGAACAAAGGGAATATCTGGATAATGTCATCACATCAGGACGGAACCTTTTGCAGATTATCAGTGACATACTGGACTTTTCAAAAATAGAGGCCGGCAGGATGGAACTCGATGAGGTGAAAACGAACATCATAAAACTCATCAAGGATTCAATGAAAATCATTGAACCAAAAGCAGATAAAAAGGGGTTAACTCTCAAGACAGAGATCGACAGAAGACTACCGACCTTTGTGCTGACTGATCCACTGCGGTTAAAACAGGTCTTTTTAAACTTGCTCAGTAACGCCGTCAAGTTTACCGAACAGGGTGAGATCAAGTTCAAAGCCACCTTAAAAGAAAGTAAAGACGGAATGGCTTTCATCACGTTCGATGTTTTAGACACCGGTATCGGCATAGCTGAAGAGATGCGATTAAAGATAATGGATTCCTTTACCCAGGCCGACTCGTCAATAACAAGGAAATACGGTGGAACGGGTTTGGGCCTAACCATCTCAAATAGTATATTAACTCAAATGGGAAGTGGTATCCAGCTTGAAAGCACTGTAGATGAAGGAAGCCGGTTCACATTCTCAGTCGGTTTCAGAATTGCCAACAAAAGTTTGCCACCGGTTGAGAAAACCGAAAATCTATCCCTGAGTCCGGACAATTCCAAAAATGCCAAAAAAACTGACACCAAAATGATAAAGATTCTACTGGCAGAAGATGACCGCCTCAATTTAAAACTTGCAAAGACCGTCATCAGCAAGAACTTAAGCAACGCAGTTGTTTACACGGCAGATGACGGGCAGGAGGCATTAGAGGTTTTCAGACAGAAAAGTCCGGATGTTGTCATCCTGGATATTCATATGCCACGGTATAATGGCTTGGAGGTAACCCGGAAGATACGGGGTGATGCGCTGAACGATAAACGGACGCCGGTCATCGGATTGACAGCTGACGTTACCGGGAAGATGTTAGAAAAGGCAAAAGAAGCGGGAATGGATGATATCATAACAAAACCGCTGAAAAAGCATGAACTCCTTGAAAAAATCCTGACGCACAGCGCGTTATAAATCAAACCCCTCCCCGGACAGGGAGGGGTTGAAGGGTTAAAAGATTATTCCGGCTGTTGCTGGTAGAGATTCATCCCAAGAGCTGTTCTGTTGGGGAAGCCCTTCCAGTGTGTGTGCTCTTCGGTGAATTCGCCCTCTTCGTTCTGTGACCAGACCCCTTCGTTTGAATCCTCAACAAGGTCAAAATAGGCCGAATAATCCTTGTCCTTTAAATAAGTTCCAAAGAATGCTGTGGAGAAATGCTGTACGACATTGTTGATTCTCCGGTTATCCCACGATGGCTCTGTGTATCGCATGTAGTTTGCTGAGGTCATCTTTATAGATGGAAGCGGATTGGGACCATAGGCGTTGGGTGCCACGTTATGTCTGGCATTCTCGAACGTCAGCATGTATCTTTCCGAATTCGTCGCCCAGTCATAGAAGAGTTTGACCCCTTCCTCATATCCTGCCACATCATCCTGTTCGCCGACAACGAAGAACGATGGGATCTCGAGGCCTTTCATGGTCTCCTCGTTCCAAAAGTGTTTTGCCCCCCACGGTGCCATGGCAAAGATGGCCTTAATCCGCGGATCAATCGTCTTTTCGTATTCCGGATTACCGGCTTGTCTAATCTTAAGATGCCCGCCGGGAACGCCCCATGAAAGATTTACACCACTTTCACTGTAGCCCGCACCGGCAACGTTGATAATGCCGTATCCCCCCATGGAATAGCCAACAAGACCTGTTATATCCGTGTTGACAGCGTTAAAAAGAAAACTGTCCTGGTCTTTGGAAAGCGCTGTGATCTTATTTAGTGTAAAGAGAATATCCAGCGGTCTGTTCAACAACGTACTGTAAAACTCGTTCTGATCACGAACCGTTGATTCTGTATGACTGATTGAGACAACCACGTAACCCTTGGAAGCAAGATTTTCCGTCAGGTAACTCATCATATAACGCGTTCCGGGATAGCCATGCGACACAATGATCAACGGAAAGTCTTCTTGAAGCGGAACGGCATCTCTTAGAGCCCTGCCCTTGTACACAATCGATTCATTGCGAAACTGTTCGTCAACGTAATACCCCAGTTCATTTCTCGTTTCCGGTATTTCGGCAGGATACCAAACTTCTAAAGTAAGCGGCCTGTCGTATTTTGGAGTCGGGTTATCCTCACTATAGCTCAGGATATCAATCTGGTCCTCGTTAACCACCTCAAGCGTTCTGACGCCCACCGAATAATCTCCTCTGTAAGCCAAATCAGGGGCATCCGGAAGCGGATCTCCAATCAGAAATGATTCGCTTGCAAAGAACAATATCGGAAACAGAATGAGAAGAATCATAAGTGTCTTTTTCATAATAAACATCCTCCTTTTTAAGTTTATGCACGATGCGCATGATTCAATCATATAAGATGTTAAGGATAACATCAAGTCTACTCTGCGCTGATTATTGTCGATTAGAAGTGAACAGAGACCGTTAGAATGATTATATTAAGGATTACGGACGATATTTGTTCTGTTTCCTAATAATCACATCCTCTTCTGAAATCCAAAACAGCGTATTGACGCAAAAAAGACGATGTGAACTCACCTCTCTTTTTATGGTATGATTTCATAAAGAAATCTGACACAGAGGGAATGAGGTATTGCATCCGTGTTCAAATCCATTGAACTTGTTTTTATCATCACAATAACCTTCATCGGCTTTTATGGGGTGTTTTTCTCGGAAAATCTCATTAAAAAGCTACTCATGC